>NZ_JBAGKI010000019.1:0-92864 GCF_036689795.1 Micromonospora palythoicola
GGCCCGGGCGGGGCGGGTGGTGGGGGCCCGGCCCCCCCCCCCCGTCGCGCGGGGGGGCGGCCGGGCGGTGGGGGCGGGGCCGGCACCGGCCGACGCCGCCGTCGGGCCGGCCGGCCCGATCGGCAGTGAATTCGGGTCCCCGGCGGGACGGGCCAGGACCACGCCGGCACCGAGCAGACCGACGAGTACGGCACCCAGCGCGGCGGTACCCGCCCGTCGGCGCCGACGACGACGGTCACCCCGGCGGCGGATGTCGGCAGCGGCCGGCACCTTTCCCTGCCGGCCGTGCCCGGCCAACGCGCGCAGGGCCTCGTCGAGTTGCGGCTCACCACCCATCACTGCCTCCCCCCGCCGGTGATCTCGTACGCGTCGTCGCTCAGGTGCACGGCGAGGGCCCGGCGTCCCCGGGCGAGCCGCGTCTTGACGGTGTTCACGTTGCTGCCGATCTCCGTCGCGATCTCGGTCACGCTGAGCCCGACCAGGTGGTGCAGCACGACCACCTGCCGCTGCTCGGCGGAGATGCGGCGCAGCGCCGACACCACCGCCACATGGTCGACCGAGGTCGGCTCGACCTGTTGGCCGGCCATCTCCCGGCGGTGGGCGCGGAACCGGTTGACCGTCTTGCGCCACGCGCTCACCGCGATCCGGTACGCGACGCGGCGCACCCACGCCTCCGGGCTGTCACACTCCCGTACCGACGCCCAGCGGTCCCAGGCCCTGGCGTACGCCTCCGCCACCGCGTCCTCGGCCTCGGCCCGGCTGCCGGTCATCGCCGCCAGGTGGCCCAGCACCCGCTGTGCCGACGCCGCGTAGAAGGCGTCGAACTCCTCAGCGTCGCGTTTCACTCACGTTCCCACCCGTACTGTCGCTGCTGATGGTGCCCGGCGGACGCCGGACGCCCCCGGGCCGGGACCGGGGGCGTCAGGCGGGTCCTACCTGCGGGGTGCCGGTCCGGTGTCGGTGAACCGGAAGCTACTCGCCGGAGGAGCGTCCCCCAACTCCTCCATGATCAGACCGGATCGCGCGGAGTCCCGCAGGTACGCCCACCGGTTGCTGATCAGGTACTCCCGGGGGCCACCGTCGGTCACGGCGGTGATCTCGAAGCGCTGGGCGGGGTCGTCGGCCCGGCAGGTGGCGCCCCGCACGTACAGCGGCCGGGTGTCGCCGGGGTTGCGCACCTGCCAGCAGACCGGCTGGCCGGTGCCGCCGCCGTGGTAGGCCTTGACGAGGAACTGTCCCGAGCCCACCGGCGTCGGCACGAACACCTGCCGGCCCCGGTCGTCGTCCACCTCCGCCAACCGGCCGCCGTCGAGCAGCGCCAGCCCCGACTCGAAGGCGCCGACCCGGACGATGGTGACCCGGCGCTTGCCCGACAACAGTGGGTCCGCCGTCGCCGTCGCCGTCGCCGTGGGTCGTGGCGTGGCGGCCACCGCCGGACCGTCGGCGGCCACCGCCGGACCGTCGGCGGGCGCCGACGTACCGTCGGCGGGCGCCGGCGTACCGCCGGCCGGCCCGTCGCCGGCGGCCGGGCCCATGGTGTACACCCCTACGGCGGTACCGGTCAGCACCACCAGGCCCGCAGCGGCGAGCCACCTACCCAGCAACACGATTCCTCCCGAGCTGCTCAGCACCGGGGCCGACCGCCGGGTGGCGGGTGGTCCTCGGTCGATTCAGCGGGATGACGCGTACGGGTGGCGGAAGGTTTCACGGGCCGGCCGGATCTTTGCGTCCGGCCGTCCGGCCGTCCGGCGCGGCCGGCCGGGCAGCGCCGTCGGCGCGGCGGGGCCGGCCGTCAGCTCAGCTTGACCAGGCGCATGCCGGTGCGGATCAGCACCACCGCGCCACCGGCGGCCATGACCAGACCGACGCCGGGCATCAGTTGCCCCCAGGCGCCGGTGCTGGCGCTGAGGCTGATCAGGCGGGCCACCTGCCACCCGACGATGGCGGCGACGACCAGCCCGGGGATCAGGCTGTGCGCGATGGCCACCTTGCGGTACGGCAGCAGGGCACCGGCGACGGCGAGGAACGCCATGCTCAGCGTCCACAGACCGGGACCGGCCGCACCGGAGAGTGACCCGAACGGCGTGATGACCCAGGGCAGCAGCGAGCCGACAAGCGCGAGCACGCCGCCGACGATCATGCCGAGACTGCCGGCGTGGAAGACGCGCCGGCGAACCGGGGCGGCGGTGGATGCGGTGTCGGCCATGTCCGGATGTTAGGCGCTGTGCGCCGTTGACCGAACGGGCAAGTCGGTGAGCGGTCGGGCGGGGTCGGTGGGCGGGCGGACCGGGCCCGGGAAAACCACGAAACCGGGCGATTCACCACCTCCGTACGGACCGCTCGACCGTTCGCGGAGTCCAACGGACCGCTCAGCGACCCGAAGCCGCACCTGACCGGATCAACTCTTGCCTGGCCAGGCTGCGTCACGTTCGCTTCGCAGACCACAGGTGTGACCGACCGCACAGCCACGTCGAGCAGTACGGCGACGCGGGTGGGCGGGTCGGGCCCCGGCACCAGCACCGCGTCACCACCAACCGGGCGCCGTGTCGCAGGCCCCTCGCCGGATCTACCGGTTCCATACCGACTAGGAGGCTCCAGACATGACCGAGGTAACCCCCGACAAGGAGACCCGTGGCGGTGAACCGCCACCGGCGGCACCACCACCGGCGTCCCCGCCGGACAACGGCTGGCGCAAGGAATACTGGAGCCGCAACCTGCGGCTCATGGTGATTCTCCTGGCCGTCTGGTTCATCGTCTCGTTCGGCTTCGGAATTCTGCTTGTCGAACCGCTCAACAACATCGTCATCGCCGGATTCCCGCTCGGCTTCTGGTTCGCCCAGCAGGGATCGATCTACGTCTTTGTCATTCTCATCTTCGTGTACGCGAAGATGATGGATCGCCTCGACAACCAGTTCGGCGTGGACGAGCAGGAGACCGAGGGGGCTGACAAATGAGTCAGATCCAGATCTGGACCCTCATCTTCATCGTCGGCTCCTTCGCCGTCTACCTCTACATCGCCTGGCGCAGCCGGGTGAAGGAGACCGCCGGCTTCTACGTCGCCGGACAGGGCATCCCCACCATCGCCAACGGTGCCGCGGTGGCGGCCGACTGGATGTCGGCCGCGTCGTTCATCTCGATGGCCGGCCTGATCGCGTTCCTCGGCTCCGACGGCACCATCTACCTGATGGGTTGGACCGGCGGCTACGTACTGCTGGCCCTGCTGATCGCCCCCTACCTGCGCAAGTGGGGCAAGTTCACGGTGCCCGAGTTCGTCGGTGACCGGTACTCGGAGACCGTGCGCACCATCGCCGCCGTGGCCGCGATCATCATCTCCTTCACCTACGTGGTCGGGCAGATGCGCGGTGGCGGCATCGTCTTCAGTCGGTTCCTGAAGCTGGACGTGACCCAGGGCGTCATCCTCGCCGCCGTGATCATCGGCCTCTACGCGGTGCTCGGCGGCATGAAGGGCATCACCTGGACCCAGGTGGCGCAGTACACGGTGCTGATCGTCGCCTATCTGATTCCCGCGTTCGCGGTCGCCCAGCAGATGACCGGAATTCCGATTCCCCAGGTGTCGTTCGGCCAGATCCTCGATGAGCTGAACGCGATAAGCGTCGAGATGGGGTTGAACCAGTACACCGAGGCGTTCGCGGCCCGGCCGCAGATCGACGTGTTCCTGGTGACGATGGCGCTGATGATCGGTACGGCCGGTCTGCCGCACGTCATCGTCCGGTTCTACACGACGAAGACCGTACGCGGTGCCCGCTACTCGGCGTTCTGGGCGCTGTTCTTCATCGCCCTGCTCTACACCACCGCCCCGGCGGTGGGCGCCTTCACCAAGCTCAACCTGCTCCAGGACGTCAACGGGGTATCGGCCGACGCGCTGCCCAGGTGGATCGAGAACTGGGCGGCGACCGGGCTGGTCACCGTCAGCGACGGCGCGACGACCATCAACACGGTCAGCAACAGCCCGACCTCCGGCGCCGACCTGATCGTCAACAACGACATCCTGGTCCTCGCCAGTCCCGAGATCGCCGGCCTGCCGGCACCGATCGTGGGTCTGGTGGCGGCCGGCGGTATGGCCGCCGCGATGTCCACGGCGGCCGGACTGCTGCTGGTGATCTCGTCGTCCTTCTCGCACGACCTGTACTTCCGTCGGGTCAAGCGGGACTCCACCGACAAGCAGCGACTGCTCGCCGGTCGGATCGCCATGGGTCTGGCGGTCCTCGTCGCCATCTACGCCGGCATCAACCCGCCCGCGTTCGTGGCGCAGGTGGTCGCCTTCGCCTTCGGCCTGGCGGCGTCCACCTTCTTCCCGGCCATCGTGCTCGGCATCTTCTGGAAACGATGTAACGCCACCGGCGCGGCGGCCGGCATGGTGACCGGTCTGGTGTTCACCGCCAGCTACATGATCTACACCCTGCCGGTGTTCGGCACCGCGGCCAACCCGCACATCTTCGACATCAGCCCGGAGGGCATCGGCACCATCGGCGCGATCGTCAACATCGTCGTCACCGTCGTGGTGTCGAAGATGACGGCGCCACCGCCGGACGAGATCGTCGAGATGGTGGAGAGCATCCGCTACCCGGCCGCCCGGCGGGAGGTGACCGCCGGCACCGCCACCGAAGCCGCCTGACCCACCTCCGTACCGAGAACCACCGGTCGCCGGTCCCGCCATCGACGTTGGGGCCGGCGACCGGCCGTGGGCCGTAGGCGGCGGCCCGGTCCGCCGGTCCGACGAGCGGGCCGCAGGTGTGAGGTGGCTTACCTCTGGATCAAGCGGGAATCAGCCCGCCGCAGGCGGGTTGCAGCCAGGTATGAGCATCGCACCACGTCCCGCCCCGTCCCCCGGCCGGCGGGAGGTCCTCCGGTGAGCGGCGTCGACGCCGCCGCACCGCCGGCCGCGCTGATGCCGGGCGACCTGATGAGCCGCCGCCAGCGCCTGCGCCTCATCCTCGTCCTCGGCTCACTGATCGCGGTGGGCCCGCTGACCATCGACATGTACCTTCCCGCGCTGCCCTCGATCGTCGACGACCTCGGCACCACCTCGGCGGCGGTCCAACTGACACTCACCGGCACGCTCATCGGCCTCGCCCTCGGACAGCTGCTGATCGGCCCGCTCTCCGACGCCGTCGGCCGGCGGGCACCGCTGATCGCCGGCACAGCGCTGCACATCGCGGCGTCCGTGTGCTGCGCCCTCGCCCCGAACATCACCGTGCTCGGCGCGCTGCGGGTGGTCCAGGGCCTGGGTGCGGCGGCGGCCGCCGTCATCGCCATGGCCGTGGTCCGTGACCTGTTCAGCGGCACGGCCTTCGCCCAGCTGCTGTCCCGCCTGTTGCTCGTGATGGGTGCCGCCCCGATCCTCGCGCCGACCCTGGGCAGCGAGTTGCTGCGGTGGACGCAGTGGCGCGGCGTGTTCGCCGCCCTCGCGGTCTTCGGCGTACTGCTGCTGCTGATCGCGATGTTCGGCCTGCCGGAGACGTTGCCGCCGCCGCGGCGCCAGCGCGGCGGTGTGCTGCCCACCGTCCGGCTCTACGGCTCGCTGCTGCGTGACCGCGCCTTCGTCGGGCTGGTGCTGGTGGCCGGGCTGGCCATGGCGGCCCTGTTCGCCTACGTCGGCGGCTCCTCGTTCGTCCTGCAGGAGCGGTACGGGCTCGACGAGCAGCAGTTCGGGCTGGCGTTCGGTGCCGGCGCGGTGGGACTGATCGCGGCCACCCAGGGCAACGTACGCCTGCTGCGTCGCTGGTCCCCGCAGCGGATCCTGGTGACCGCCCTGATCGTCGGCTCGGCCGCCAGCCTGGTGCTGCTCGGCCTCGCCGCGACCGGCATCGGTGGCCTGCCGGCGTTGCTCGCGTCGCTCTGGGTGGTGCTCGCGGCGGCCGGCCTGGCGCTGCCGAACGCTCCCGCGCTGGCCCTGACCCGACACGGCGAGGCGGCCGGCACCGCCTCCGCGCTGCTCGGCGCGGTGCAGTTCGGTATCGGAGCGGTGGCCGCCCCACTTGTGGGTGTGCTCGGCACCGGTGCCGTGGCGATGGCCCTGGTGATCGCCGGTGGGATGGTCGCGGCTCTCGTCGTGCTCGTCGTGGTGGTCCGCCCCGGCCGGCTCTCCGTGCCGGCGCCGGTGGAGGCGATTGCCGTCGCCGCCCACTGAGGACTCCGGCCCGCCGGTGTCGGTGGGATGCTCTACCGTGCGGCGGCGTGAACGCAGTGCAGACGTACCGGTACCTCGCCCCCTCCACGCTCCGGCAGCGGTCGCTCGCGCTACAGACCAGCGGCGGTCCCACGCCCAATCCCCGCTTCTTCACCGGTTTCCTCACCACCGGGCAGGCGGCCGCGGTCGGTCTGCTGGCCGTGGCCGAGGTGGCCCGCACCCGATACCACCGGCCGGTCAGCCCGGCCAGCCTCGACCCGGTGGTCACCGGCAGTCGCGACCGGCTCCGCTTCGAGTCCTTCTCCGGCTGCTGCGGGGTGTACGCGCGGCTCGACGTGCTGCCCGCCGGGCTCGACGGTGCGGTGTCCGAGCACGGCACGACGAACGTCGACGTGAACACCCCACTGCGCGACGCACTGGCCCGGGTCGGCGGTCTGGATCCGCTGCACCTGTCGGTCGGTCCCGACGATCTCACCGTCTCCACCCTGGACGGCGAGGTGGTGGAGAAGAAGGTGCCGCTGCCGGCGCGCTGGTTACGCGGCTTCGCCGAGGTGCAGGTCCTCGCGGCCCGGTTCGAGCCCCGGGCGGAGCTGCCGGCGGCCGAGGCCGCCGCCTTCCTGCGCCGGCTGCCCAGAGGCGGTGACCGGTCGGTGCTCTGGGTGGTGCCGGCCGGCCGGTCACTGCGGCTGACCTCCCGCCCCGTCGCCGGAGCGGTCTGCCTGGCCGGGGCCGGCCGGCTGGCCGCGCTGCACCCGATGCTGCGCTTCGCGAAGACCCTGCGGGTGTACGGCCCGACGGTGGCTGCCGGCGCCGCCCCGGCACCCAGCGTCTGGGAACTGGACACCGGCGCGCTGCGGCTGTCGCTGACCCTCTCCCCCGAGCCGTACCGGGGCTTCTCCGGCGAGGGAGCCGCCCTCGCCGCGCTCGCCGGTGACGACGTCGTCGACGACGCCGACCTCGTCTCCGCCCTGCTGTCCTGGGATCCGACGATCGAGCCCGACCGGCTGGCCGAGCAGGCCGGCATCGACGCGGAACGGGTCCGGGGTGCACTGGCCCAGCTCGGCACCGCCGGCCGGGTCGGCTACGACGTGGCCGAGGCGGCGTACTTCCACCGGGTCATGCCGTACGACGCGGGCCGGGCCGAGCGGGACAATCCGCGGCTGGTCGGTGCCCGTGCGCTGCTCGACGCCGGGGCGGTCCGGCGCGACGGGCCGTCAGCGACGGTCCGCAGCGGCGACCAGGTGTACCGGGTCCGCCAGCTCCCCGACGGCGGTCTGACCTGCACCTGTCCCTGGTGGGCGAAACACCGGGGGCAACGCGGGCCGTGCCGGCATGCCCTGGCCACCCGGATGCTGGCCACCGAGCGGGTCGAGGAGCCGGCGTGACGCGGCCGGCGGAGCGCACCGTACGGCGTCGGCAGGAGCTGGCGGCCGGTGACACGAGCAACCTGTTCGCCCTGGTGAGCGGCGGCGACGCCAAGTCGGTCGCGGCAGCGCTGGAAAGGTTGCCGGAGCAGCGCCGCCGGGAGATCGGCGTCGAGCTGACCGCCTGGTTCAAGCAGCGTGACCGGGACACCTGGTGGTCGGCCGGCACCGGGACCGCCCTGGCGGTCGCCGTGGTCGGCTGCCTGCCGACCGCCGCCCAGGCCGCGGCGATCCTCGGTCGTCCCTCGGTCAACCCGCACGGTCGCCGCGCGGCCGGACTGGTCCGCGGCGTGGCACAGGAGCGGGGCGTCGACTGGCTGACCGACCTGGCCCACCGGATCGCCGCCCGGTTCCGTCCGGACACCTGGGTCGGCCGGTGGCATTTCGTCGCCACCCTGCTGCACGCCGAGGGCGGCGCGCCACCGACCGACGACCGGTGCGTGCAGCTGTGGTTGACCGCGGTCGAGTCCCCGGACCAGCGCCACCACGGCCAGCCGGCGCCGGTGGTGGACCGGCTGCGCGACGATCCGTTCCTGGCCGCCATGCTGCCCCGACTGTTCGAGGTGGACGGCATCGGCGTCCAGATGATGTTCGTCGCCGGCCACGACAACTGGGACGAACCGGGCCGGTCCGCCCTGCCGGCCGCCCTCGCGCAGCTCGCCAGCGAAGGGGTGGTCGACCGGGTGACGCTGCTCGACGGTTCGATCGGTCGGCTGCTGCGCGGCGACCGGCCCGCCGCGCTGCGCGCCTTCACCGCCCTGCTCGACCAGCTCGCGCCGACCACCACCGAGGTCACCGCCCGGGTCACCGACTACCTGCGGCTGCTCGTCGACGCTCCCGCACCGGTGGCCACCATGGCCCAGAAGGCGCTGCGGAAGCTGCCCGAGCTGGAGCTGGAGTCCATCCTCGACGCCTCCCGGCAGCTGCTCACCCGGCCCGACAAGACACTTGTCCGGACCCAGCTCACCTGGCTCGACCAACTCGCCCGCCGGCACCGGGACCGGGCCGCCGAGATCGCCGAGGTGATCGCGGTGGCCGCCGAGCATCCGGCGGTGGAGTTGCGGGAGCGGGCGTCGACTCTGGCCGCCCGCCACGGCGTCGAGCCGGCACCGGTCGGCCCGGCGCTGACTCGGCCGCGCGGCGACGACCTGCCCCCGCCCGCGCCGCCCGCACCGGTCCCCGACCCGGTCTCCGACCTGGACGAGTTGACCGAGGAGGTTGCCGCCCTGCTCGGCACGCCGTACCAGGGAGCACCGCTGGAGCGGATCCTCGACGGGCTGGTCCGACTCACCGCGGCCGACGGGCCCCGGGTGCGCGCCGCCCTCGACCCGGTGATCGAGCGGCGGCACTGGTCCTGGGCCAACGAACACCGCTGGGATCCGCTCTGTCTCTGCGAGACGGTGGTCGAGGTGTTCCGCAGCGCCGGAGTCAGCCGCGCCGACCGGCGGCGGGAGCGGTGGGGGAAACTCCTGACGGCGGTGCACCGACCCGGCGCGGTGCCGGAGCTGGCGGTCACCGATCCCAAGGTGCCACCGGTCCACCGGCTGTTGCGGGCCCGGCTGGCCGAGATCGGCGCGTACCTCGACGAGCCGGGACGGTCCGGCCTGCTGGCCCTGCCCACCTCGACGAACGGTCTGCTCGACCCGACGGCGCTCGTGGCACGGCTCGCCGCGCTGGGTGACCGGGAGCCCGGTCACTGGGATCTCACTCAGGCGCTGCTGCGGCTGCCCACCGCGGCCGACGAGACCCTCGCCGCGAAGGCGGCGGCGCTCGGCACCGCGGCCGGCCGGCGGCTCGCCGCCTGGCTGCGCGACGGCGGCCTCCCCCAGCCGGTCATCCGGTCCCGGACCGTCACCCGCGACCCGCGCCGGGGCAACCGCCACTGGGAGTGGGCGTACATGCCGGCCGAGCGGATCCTTGTCGAGCTGGCACCACCCGCCGGCACGATCGACCGGTACGGGCTGCTGACCGCGCCGGCCACGCCGCTCGGCGGCGACCACTCCGGCTGGGTGCACCTGTGGCCGTCGCTGCTGCCCCGACACCGGGGCGTGGTCACCGCGTACGCCCTGCCCCTGGTCGCCGGTGCCGCGGACATGGACGAACGCGACGGCGCCGCGGTGCTGCCCCTGCTCGCGGAGATCGAGGGCCCGGGCGGCGCGGCCTTCGACCTGGCGGTGGCCTACGGGCTCGCTGCCCGGCACGCCCCGGACCGGGTGGCGACGGTCGACGCGCTGCTCGCCCTCGCCGCCACCGGTGACTTCGACGCCGCCGGCACCGGAAAGCAGCTCGGCACCCTGGCCGCCCGGCAACTGGTGAAGCTGTCCCGGGTGGTCGAACCGTTACGCGACGCCGCGCAGGCAGGAGCGCCGCTGACCGTGTGGCGGCTGCTGGCCGCCGCGCTCCCGGCGGTGCTGGCCGCGCCCACGGCACCGCGTGGCGCACCGGACCTGCTGACCCTGGCCGCCGAGACGGCAACCCTGACCGGCGTACGGATCGACGTGCCCGGCCTGGCCGACCTCGCCGCCCGAGGCGGATCGAGCCGCCTGGTCACCGAAGCCCGCCGCCTGCACAAGGTACTGACCGACACCTGACCCGCCAAACCCCACGTGGTCCCGCTGCCACGAGCGTGGACGTGTAGATCTTGGTCCGTGAGCACCCTCCTGGGGGCGCTCACGGACCAAGATTCCTACGGCGCGAAGTGGGTCAGGCGACGGAGGTGGGGAATCGGTGCCAGACGCGGTGGTCGGCCATCAACTGCTGGACGGCGGTCAGGACCTCGCTGGCGGAGTCGCCGGTGACCACGCCGGGTGTGCCGGTGACACCGGCCTGGTCCAGCACGGTCACACCGGTCCCCCAGGCACCGATGGCCTTGGCGTGCCGCCAGCACTCCTCGACCATCAGCAGTACCCGGGGGTCGACGGCGGCCGAGCCGGCCGCACCCGCCTTGGCGTCGCGGGCCGGCAACGCGTCCGGTGCCGGCGCGGGCGCCGAGGCGAGCAGGAGCGCGTCGAGTTCGACCGAGCGGCCGGTGGCGAAGCTCCGCTGCGCGGGCAGGTCACCGATCGTGCCGCCGTGCGGCGCGATCAGCAGCGGGACCATGTCGGCGGCGAAGACCGCCTCGCGGGCCGCCCGGACGCCGTCGAGGTCGGCCTGAGGGTCGACGACGATGCCGACCATCCGGCCGTCGGCCGGCCACTGCCGCCCCACCTGGGACAGCGCGGGGCTGGGCTCGACGTCCGCCAACGGCACCGTCGGCTCCGGCGCGGGCAGACCGAGACCGGTGGCCACCTGGGCGCAGAGCACCGGGTCGATGTTGGCCAGGCACTGGAGCTGCCGTTCCTTGATCGCCTGGTGGTAGCACTTGCCCAGCTCGAAGGTGTACGCCCGGATGATGTGCTCCCGCTCGACCGGGGACATGCTCAGCCAGAACAGGCGTACCTGGCTGAAGTGGTCGTCGAACGAGGCGGGGTTGGCGCGTACCTTGGGCGCCTGCGCGACCTGTACCGGCACGTCGACGAACGCGTTGTCGTCGTCGCCGGCCGGGAACGGATTGCCACCGTCGAGGGAGTTCGGCCGGTACGGTGCCACACCCGCGTGCACGGCGTGCTGGTGGACGCCGTCGCGCAGCATGTCGTTGACCGGGGCGTGCGGCCGGTTGATCGGGATCTGGGCGAAGTTCGGCCCACCCAGCCGGGTCAACTGCGTGTCGACGTACGAGAAGAGCCGCCCCTGCAGCAGCGGGTCGTTCGTGACGTCGATGCCCGGCGGCAGGTGTCCCACGTGGAAGGCGACCTGCTCGGTCTCGGCGAAGAAGTTGGTCGGCGTGCGGTTCAGGGTGAGCTTGCCGACCGGCTGCACCGGCGCGAGTTCCTCCGGCACGATCTTCGTCGGGTCGAGCAGGTCGACGCCGGCGAAGGTCTCCTCGGGCGTGTCGGGGAAGACCTGGAGGCCGAGCTCCCACTCGGGGAACGCGCCGGCCTCGATGGCGTCGTAGAGGTCACGCCGGTGGAAGTCCGGGTCGATGCCGCCGAGCAGCTGAGCCTCCTCCCAGGTCAGCGAGTGCACGCCCAGCTTCGGCTTCCAGTGGAACTTGGCCAGCACCGTCTCACCCGCGGCGTTGACCAGCCGGAAGGTGTGCACGCCGAAGCCCTCCATCGTCCGGTAGGAGCGCGGGATGCCCCGGTCGGACATGTTCCACATGGCGTGGTGCTGCGCCTCGGTGTGCAGCGAGACGAAGTCCCAGAAGGTGTCGTGCGCGCTCTGGGCCTGCGGGATCTCCCGGTCGGGATGCGGCTTGCCGGCGTGGATGATGTCGGGGAACTTGATGGCGTCCTGAATGAAGAAGACCGGCATGTTGTTGCCGACCAGGTCGAAGGTGCCCTCGTCGGTGTAGAACTTGGTGGCGAAGCCCCGGGTGTCGCGGACGGTGTCGGCCGAGCCCCGGGAACCGAGCACCGTGGAGAAGCGGACGAAGACCTCGGTGGTGCGGCCCTTGGCCAGGAAGCCCGCCCGGGTGACGGCCTCGGCGGTGCCGTAGGCGGTGAACTCGCCGTGGGCACCCGCGCCACGGGCGTGCACCACCCGCTCGGGGATGCGCTCGTGGTCGAAATGGGTGATCTTCTCCCGCAGGTGGTGGTCCTGCAGCAGGACGGGCCCGCGCGGGCCGGCCTTGAGGGAGTGGTCGGTGTCCCTTAGCCGCGCGCCCTGCGCGGTGGTGAGGAAGGCACCCTGCTGGCCGTTGGCGGTGGCCGGCGCGCCGGTCTCGGCGCCGGTCGGCGTACGGGTCTGCGGGGCGCCCTGCTCGGGCTTCGGCGGCAGCGGTTCGTGTGGCGTGGTCGGCTCGTCGCGTGGTGGCGGGGCGCTGCCCGGCGCACCGGGCACCTGCGGGGTGCCGGCGTCGGTCACCTTCTCCGCCGCGGCTTCCACGACATTTCTTACCGCCTCGGCGGGGTTGCGGGCGTTCATCTCGACGGGTACCTCCCTGGGGCACGAGAGCCAGATGACCAGGGCGGTACCCGGGGTGGATCGAGCAAAACGGAACGAATGGCACGGATGTGGGTACCTTCGATCACTCCGGCCGGAGCTGCTCGTAGTACGCCTTCATCGGCGGGTGGTAGTCGTCGAACGACGGCAGCGCCGTGTCGTCGCGCGCGGCCACCAGACAGTCGAGGTAGTACTCCCAGCCCGGCCCGACCTCGCCGATGCCGGTGGCGTCGTCGAGATGCTGCACGAAGCGCAGCTCGGTGCGCTCGCCGTGTGAGGTCAGCAGCAACTCCAGCACCCAGTGGCCGTACTCGTCGCGCATGGACACGGCCAGCCGCCGGGGCGGCTCACACGCGTCGATCCGCAGGTCGGACCAGGGTGCGTCCTCCTCCATGGCCATCTGGACCCGGACGGTGCGGCCGGGTGCGGCGTCGCCCTTCCAGGGGCCGAACCAGCGGGCCGTGCGTTCCGGCTCGGTGAGGCTGGCCCACACGTCGTCGATCGGGGCCGGGAAGGTGCGGGTGAGGACCAGGTCGACGCCGTCCTCGGCGCCGAAGAGTCGGCCGGTCGGGATTCGGGTCATGCGGTGCGCTCCTCAGTGGCGGATGGCGAGTCGCCGGTACGGCGGTCGCGGCGGGCACGGTAGACCTCGGTCTCCAGGGCGTCGAGGCGGCGTTCCCAGAGGTCGGTCCGGGTGAACGGGGTCAGCCACCGGATCAGCTCGACGAGCCGGGTCGAATCCAGTTCGTAGAGTCGCCGGCGGCCGACGACGGTGTCGCGGACCAGGCCGCAGTCGCGCAGCACGCGCAGGTGCCGGCTGATCGCCGGCCGGCTGATCTCGAACTCCTCGGCGATCCGTCCGGCCGGCAGCCGACGCTCCCGCAGCAGTTCGAGGATGCGCCGCCGCACCGGGTCCGCGATCGCGGCGGCCACGTCGTCCACCGTCGAAGTGTAACCCATCAGTTACGCTTCAGGCCGTCCGGCCCGGCGCAGGCGCGTGGGCGCGGTCGATGACGGCACGCCGCGACGGGAGGTCGCGGTGCCCGGCTGCACCGACGGGCGGCGGGACCGGCGTGGGATGCGTACGCTGCCGGTCGTGACCTCGAAGATCACTCGCCGCGTCGCGGCGTTCGTGTGTGGCGCGTTCGCCCTGTCCGCCTGCTCCGGAGTGGACGGGTCCGGTACGCCGGCCGCCGACACCGCGAGCGCCGTGTCCCCCGGGCCGGACCGGCCGGAGATGTCGCCGCTGGTTCAGCAACGCTGGTGGGCCTGGGCCGCCGCCGAACCGACCGCCACCAACCCCGTCGCCGATCCGGACGGTGGGGACTGCGCCCGCAATCAACCGGGCGACGTCTGGTTCGTCGCCGGCACGTTCGGTGGTCGAGCTGAACGCCGCTGCGCGGTACCGGCCGGCCGGCCGATCATCGCGCCGTTGGTGAATCTGGTGTCCGACGATCCGGCTGACTGCGAGGGCTTCCTCGACGAGGCGGACGGTTGGGCGGTGCTGGACATGCAGCGGGTGACACCGGCCCGGATGGCCAGCGAGCCCGTCCGCTTCGAGGTGGTCGCCGGAAGCCCGCTGTTCGGCTCGGACGGTGGCACCTTCGACGGAGTCGCCTGCGGGCTCTGGGTCGCGCTGGAACCGCCCGATCCGGGCGAGCACCAGCTCGTCCTTCGTGGGCTCGCGGGCGACCTCAACGTCTGGGTCGAGTACACCCTCGACGTGCGGTCGTAGGCGGACCGCCGCCGGGAATGGGGGCGGCAGCCACCCGGCGCCACCCCACCGCCCCCGCTCTGACGGCCGACAAACGAAGCGCCGCTCACCGGATTTCCACCACCGTACCGGGCTTACTAGTGCAAAAGTGGCAGGGACGGACTGGGTTCATGATCGGGAGAGCTGATGCGGATCGGATACAAGCTGTCCAGCGAGGGCTTCGGGCCGAACGAGATCATTCGGCAGGCGGTGCGCGCTGAGCAGGTGGGGTTCGACTTCGTCGAGATGAGCGACCACTTCCACCCCTGGCTGGACAGCCAGGGTCACTCGTCGTTCACCTGGACGGTGCTCGGGGCGATCGCCGCCCGGACCGACCGGATCGAACTGGCGACCGGGGTCACCTGCCCGAGCGTACGGTACCACCCGGCGATCATCGCGCAGGCCGCCGCCACGCTCGCCCTGGTCTCCGACAATCGGTTCACCCTCGGCGTGGGTGCGGGCGAGCGCCTCAACGAGCACATCGTCGGCCAGGGCTTTCCCGGGGCACGGGGACGGCACGAGCGACTCCGCGAGGCACTGGAGATCATCCGATTGCTCTGGTCCGGCGGCTACCACTCGTACGAGGGCAGGCATCTCCAGCTGGACGACGCCCGGGTGTTCGACCTCCCGGAGGAGCCGCCCGTGATCGCCGTCGCCGCCAGTGGTGAGGTGTCCGCGACCATCGCCGCGGAACTCGGTGACGGCCTGTTCGCCACCGAACCCGAGGCCGACCTGGTGCGGACCTACCAGCGGCTCGGCGGGCAGGGCCCCCGCTACGCCGAGGTCCCGCTGGCCTGGGCCCCCGACGAGGCGCAGGCCGTACGCGCGGCCTGGCAGACCAGCCGCTGGGCGGTCACCGGCTGGAAGGTGATGAGCGAACTGCCGAACCCGGTGAACTTCGACGCGGCCTCGCGCACCGTCACCGAGGACGACATCCGCCAGCAGTTCGCCGTCGGTCCCGACCCGGACGTGCACGTCGAGGCGGTGCGGACCTACGTCGACGCGGGCTTCGACCACGTGGTGCTGCAGAACGCCGGCCCGGACCCGGACGGCTTCCTCGACTTCTTCCAGGACACCCTCGCCGTTCGGTTGCGCGCCCTCGGCTGACCGGGTCCGGCGCGACGGCATTGACACTCCCGACAGTGACGTGATGTGCTCCGTACGTAGCGGTAATGACAACCGTGATCATTAGCTGAGGAGGAGCATGTCTCTCACCGTGCCGCCGAGCCTGCTGCGGGCCGCCGAGTCCGGCCCCGTCGACGACGAGGCATTCGTGGCCTGCGTCCGCGAGTCACTGCCGTACGCCTGGCAGACCGTCAGCCGGGTGGCGTCGGAGCTGGCGTCCTCCGACGCCGAGTTCGCCGACAACCAGGTGCCGCCACCCAGTGAGGCGGAGCGGGGCCAGCTGTTGCGCGCCCTGGCCAGTGACGCCATCCGGTCCAGCCTGGAGCGTCACTTCGGCGTCAAGCTCGCCTTCCAGAACTGCCACCGGATCGCGGCGTTCCGACCGTCCGCCGTCGACTCCGACACCTACCGCCGGTTCACCTCGACGCGGGGCCAGCTGCTCAACCAGTCCCCCGAGCTGCGTGACTGTTGATCCCAGCGAAACCCGGCGAGCCGGTCGGGGCGTACCCGCGCACCTGTTCCTGCTCGCCGGGCAACGCCCCGGCGACTCGCACACCGAGGCACTGGTCACCGCCCACCACTACGGCCGCGCGGCCGAGGCCGCCGGGTTCGCCGGGGTGTGGATCGCCGAGCACCACTTCATCTCCTACGGCGTCTGCCCGTCGGCGACCACCTTCGCCGCACACCTGCTCGGGGCCACCCGCCGCATCACGGTGGGCACCGCCGCCTGCATCCTGTCCAACCGGCACCCGGTGGCGTTGGGTGAGGAGGCGGCGCTGCTGCACGAGCTGTCCGGCGGGCGGTTCCGGCTCGGCGTCGGCCGGGGCGGGCCCTGGGTGGACCTGGAGGTCTTCGGCACCGGGACGGAGCGGTTCACGCACGGGTTCCACGACTCGCTGGAGCTGTTGACCAGGTGGCTGTCCGGGCAGCCGACGGTGGCCGGCAACCCTCGTTTCCCGTTCCGTGCGGTGCCGGTGGTGCCGCGACCGTCCGGCCGGCTGCCGGTCTGGGTCGCGGCCACCTCGACCGGCACGGTCGATCTGGCCGCCCGGCACGGCCTGCCGCTGCTGCTCGGCCTGCACGCCGATCTCGCCGAGAAGGCCGAACTGCTCGACCGCTACGCCAGGGTCGCCGAGGCGCACGGGCAGGATCCGGCCGGCATCGAGCATGCCAGCGCCCATCTCGCCCAGGTGGCGGAGACGGACGCGGAAGCGGCCCGGCTGGTCGGCAGCGGACTTCCCCCACTGCTGGCCGGCACCCGGGAGTACGTCCGCCTGGACGGCGCACCGGCCGGACCACGGGATCCGGCCGGCTACGTGGAGCATCTGATCGACATCCATCCGGTGGGCGCGCCGGACCGCTGCCGGCAGGCGGTCGCGCGGGCGGCGGCGCTGCCCGGGGTACGCCACCTGCTGTTCATGGTGGAGGCCGGCGGCGGCCCCGAGGTCGGCCTGGCCAACATTCGCCGGCTGGCCACCGACGTGCTCGACCTCGTGCCGGTCGGCGACGACGGGCCTGACACACCGGTGCCGGTGAGTCAGGCGGGTTCGGCGTCGGGCGGCGCGACGGCCCGCTACCATGCGTCTCATGGAAACGGTTACCGTTAGCAACTGGGTGGAGGGGTGCCGGTGAAGATCGCCTTCGTCGGAAAGGGTGGCAGCGGCAAGACCACCCTCGCCGCGCTCCACGCCCGCCAGCTCACCGCCGAGGGACACCCGGTGCTGGCCATCGACGCCGACATCAACCAGCATCTCGCGGTGGCCCTGGGCGGTCCGGGCGCCGTGAGCGCGGCGCGGCCGTTGAGTGAACACCTGCCGGCGATCAAGGAGTACCTGCGCGGCGACAACCCGCGCATCGCTTCGGCGACGCAGATGGTGAAGACCACCCCGCCCGGACGGGGGTCACGGCTGCTGCGGGTGGCGGAGGAGAACCCGATCTACGCCGAGTGTGTGACCACCGTCGGCGGCGTCCGGCTGGCGGCGACCGGCGAGTTCAGCGCCGAGGATCTGGGGGTGGCCTGCTACCACGCCAAGGTCGGCGCGGTTGAGTTGCTGCTGAACCACCTGCTCGACGGGCCCGGCGAGTACGTGGTGGTGGACATGACCGCCGGTGCCGACTCGTTCGCCTCGGGACTGTTCACCCGCTTCGACCGCACCTTCCTGGTCTGCGAACCGACGGTGCGCAGCGTCAGCGTCTACCGGCAGTACGCGGGCTACGCGCGTGACTACGGGGTGGCCCTGTCGGTGATCGGCAACAAGGTCGAGGACGCCGCCGATGTGGCGTTCCTCCACGAGCACGTCGGCGCGGACCTGCTCGCCTGGATGAGCCGGTCGGCCTACGTGCGCCGCGCCGAGCGTGGCACGGTCGGCCCGCTGCACGACCTCGAGAACGCCAACCGCGCGGTGCTGGGCCTGATGACCGAGGCCGTCGACGGCACCACGCAGGACTGGGCGGCGTTCACCCGCTGGGCCCACGAGTTCCACCGGCGCAACGCCGGAGCCTGGGCCAACGAGCGCACCGGGGTCGATCTCACCACGCAGATCGACCCGGACTTCCGGATGGGACCGGCCGCTCTCGCCGGCACCACGGCCAGCTGAACAGTCGACGACGGCACCGCTGCCGGGCAGTCGGCCCGGCAGCGGCGCCGTGTTTGTTCCAACCTGGTTAACGTCACCTGCCGCGTACGCGACAGGTCTGGTGCTGGCCGCGACATCTTGCGACGCTGGTGATCGTGTATGACTACGACCTGTTGGTGCTGGGCTCCGGGCCCAGCGGTCAGAAGGCCGCCATCGCCGCGGCGAAGCTCGGCCGGCGGGTCGGCCTGGTGGAGCGGCGCGACATGCTCGGTGGGGTGTGCATCAACACCGGCACCGTGCCGTCCAAGACGCTGCGCGAGGCGGTGCTCTACCTGACCGGCCTCAGCCAGCGGGACCTCTACGGCAGCAGCTACCGGGTCAAGGACGAGATCACGGTGAGCGATCTCGCCGCGCGGACCCAGCACGTCATCAACCGGCAGACCGACGTCATCCGTAACCAGCTGGCCCGCAACCGGGTCGCGATCATCACCGGCACCGGGCGGTTCGCCGACGCCCATTCGGTCTGGGTCGACGGCGATTCGGGACGCGAGTCCAAGGTCACCTTCGACAAGGCCATCATCGCCGCCGGCACCCGGCCGGCGCGCCCCGACAGCGTCGACTTCGACGACCGGACCATCGTGGACTCCGACGGCGTCATCAACCTGCAGGCAGTACCCCGCAGCATGGTCGTGGTCGGCGCCGGCGTGATCGGCATGGAGTACGCCTCGATGTTCGCCGCGCTCGGCACGAAGGTCACCGTGGTCGAACGACGGGAGCGGATGCTCGACTTCTGCGACGAGGAGGTCGTCGAGTCGTTGAAGTACCACCTGCGGGACCTGTCCGTGACGTTCCGGTTCGGCGAGGAGGTGGCCTCGGTCGAGAAGCACCAGACCGCCGCGCTCTGCGTCCTCAAGAGCGGCAAGAAGATCGTCGCCGACACGGTCATGTACTCGGCCGGCCGGCAGGGCCAGACCGATGGCCTGGACCTGGCCGCGGCGGGGTTGACCGCGGACCGACGCGGTCGCATCGAGGTCGACGCCAACTACCGCACCGCGGTGGGGAACATTTACGCCGTCGGCGACGTCATCGGTTTCCCGGCGCTGGCCTCGACGTCGATGGAGCAGGGGCGGTTGGCCGCGCAGCACGCCTGCGGCGAGCCGGACCGCCCGATGCACGAGTTGCAGCCGATCGGCATCTACACCATCCCGGAGATCAGCTTCGTCGGGAAGACCGAGGAGGAGTTGACCGACAGCGCGACGCCGTTCGAGGTGGGCATCGCCCGCTACCGCGAGCTGGCGCGCGGCCAGATCGTGGGTGACTCGTACGGCATGTTGAAGCTGCTCGTCTCGCCGGCGGACGGCCGGCTGCTCGGCGTGCACGTCTTCGGCACCGGCGCCACCGAGATCGTGCACATCGGGCAGACGGTGATGGGCTGTGGCGGCACGGTGGACTACCTGGTCGACACGGTGTTCAACTACCCGACACTGGCCGAGGCGTACAAGGTGGCCGCCCTGGACGCCTCCAACAAGATCCGCAACATCACCCGCATCGACGGCTGACGGGACGCGACGGCGCCGGCCGGGGTCCGAGCCCCGGAACCGGCGCCGTCGCGTCGGGACGATCAGCCTCAGCCCGCCGCCAGCGCGAGCGCCCGCGCCGGCCCCAGGTGCCGGGCGTACGCGCTGGTGGTGAAGAACGCCGGCAGGTTCTCACCGAGGGCGGTCTCCTCGACGATCCGCGCGGCCTGCTCGGCGCGTTCCCGCTCGGCGTCCGCCCGCCCCTCGGTCACCGTGGCCAGTTCCTCGGCGAGCATCGAACGGACCAGTTCCTCGGTCACCGATCCCCCGCCGGCCAGCGGGGTGCCGTGGTGCAGCCACTGCCACAACTGGCAGCGGGCGATCTCGGCGGTGGCCGCGTCCTCCATCAGGTTCCACAGCGCCACCGCCCCCGCGCCGCCGAGCCAGGCGTCGATGTAGCGCAGCGCCACCGCGACGTTGGCGCGCACCCCCGCCTCGGTGACCTGTCCCGGCGTCTTGTCCACCGAGAGCAGCTCGGCGGCGGTGACCGTCACCTCGTCACGACGCCGGTCGAGCTGGTTCGGGCGCTCGCCCAGCACCCCGTCGAAGACCTCGCGGCAGGTCGCCACCAGGCCGGGGTGGGCCACCCAGGACCCGTCGAAGCCGTCGCCGGCCTCGCGCTGCTTGTCCGCCCGCACCTTGCTCAACGCCATCTCGTTGACCTGCGGGTCACGAGCCGGGACGAAGGCCGCCATCCCGCCGATCGCGTGCGCGCCACGCCGGTGACAGGTGCGCACCAGCAGCTCGGTGTACGCGCGCATGAACGGCACGGTCATCGTCACTTCGGCGCGATCCGGCAGGACGAAGTCCGGCCACTGGCCGAAGTTCTTGATGATGCTGAAGATGTAGTCCCACCGCCCGGCGTTCAGGCCCGCCGAGTGCTCGCGCAGCTCGTAGAGGATCTCCTCCATCTCGAACGCGGCGGTGATCGTCTCGATCAGCGTGGTCGCCCGGATGGTGCCCTGCGGCAGCCCCAGGTAGCGCTGCGCGAAGACGAAGATGTCGTTCCACAACCGCGCCTCGCGGTGGCTCTCCAGCTTCGGCAGGTAGAAGTACGGACCCTTGCCGGCGTCGAGCTGCCGCCGGGCGCAGTGGAACAGGTACAGCCCGAAGTCGACCAGGCTGGCTGAGATAGGTCGGCCGTCGACCACGATGCCCTTCTCCACCAGGTGCCAACCGCGCGGTCGCACCACGATCGTGGCGAGGTCGTCGCCGAGCGCGTACCGCTTGCCCCGCGCGTCGGTGAAGTCGATCCGGCGGTCCAGGGCGTCGATCAGGTTGAGCTGGCCGCCGATGACGTTCTGCCAGGTCGGCGCGGTGGCGTCCTCGAAGTCGGCGAGCCACACCTTGGCGCCGGAGTTCAACGCGTTGATGGTCATCTTGCGGTCCGGCGGTCCGGTGATCTCGACTCGCCGGTCCTCCAGGCCGGGTGCGGGCGCCGCCACCTGCCAGGTCGGGTCGTCCCGGACCGCGGCGGTCTCCGGCAGGAAGTCGGGCAGCTGGCCGGTGGCGTAGCGGTCGCGACGGGCCCGGCGGGTGTCCAGCAGGGCCACCCGGCGGGCGGCGAACTCGCTGTCCAGCGCGACCAGGAAGTCCAGCGCCGCACCGGTGAGGACCTCGTCGAAGCGTTCGGCCATCGGGCCGATGATCTCGTATCTCATGCGAACTGCTCCTCTTCGGTGGAGCCACGCAGCGCGGTGGTCTCGGCGGCCGGGTTGAGCACCGTGCTGATCAGGTCGAAGTAACCGGTACCCACCTCGCGCTGGTGCTTGACCGCGGTGTAGCCGGCCGGCTCGGCCGCGAACTCCCGCTCCTGGAGCGAGACGTACGCCGACATGCCGTCGGTCGCGTAGCCCCGGGCCAGGTCGAACATCGAGTAGTTGAGGGCGTGGAAGCCGGCCAGGGTGATGAACTGGAACTTGTATCCCATGTGGCCGAGCTCCCGCTGGAACTTCGCGATGGTCGCGTCGTCGAGGTGCTTGCGCCAGTTGAACGACGGCGAGCAGTTGTAGGCGAGCAGCTGGTCCGGGTACTCCTCCTTGATCGCCTCGGCGAAGCGGCGGGCGACCTCCAGGTCCGGGGTACTGGTCTCCATCCACAGCAGGTCGGCGTGCGGCGCGTACGCCAGGCCACGGGCGATGCACGGCTCGACGCCGTTGCGGACCCGGTAGAAGCCCTCGGCCGTGCGCTCGCCGGTGACGAACGGCTGGTCCCGCTCGTCGACGTCGGTGGTGAGCAGGGTGGCGGCCTGGGCGTCGGTGCGGGCGATGACCACCGACGGCACGCCCGCCACGTCGGCGGCCAGCCGCGCCGCTTCCAGGGTGCGGATGTGCTGGCCGGTGGGGATGAGCACCTTCCCGCCGAGGTGACCGCACTTCTTCTCGCTGGCGAGCTGGTCCTCCCAGTGCACCCCGGCGGCCCCGGCCGCGATCATCGCGTTCATCAGCTCGTAGGCGTTGAGCACGCCACCGAAGCCGGCCTCGGCGTCGGCGACGATCGGCGCCAGCCAGTCGATGCCGGACGGGTCACCCTCGGCGGTGGTGATCTGCGCGGCGCGCAGCAGGGCGTTGTTGATCCGACGCACCACCGCGGGCACCGAGTTGGCCGGGTACAGGCTCTGGTCGGGGTAGGTGTGCCCGGCCAGGTTCGCGTCGGCGGCCACCTGCCAGCCGGAGAGGTAGATCGCCTTGAGCCCGGCCCGGACCATCTGCACGGCCTGGTTACCGGTGAGGGCACCGAGGGCGTGGATGTAGTCCTCGCTGTTCAGCAGCCGCCACAGCCGGTTCGCGCCGTGCCGGGCCAGGGTGTGCTCCTCCTGGATCGCACCACGCAACCGCACCACGTCCTCGGCGCGGTAGCTGCGTCGCACACCCCGCCAGCGAGGGTTGGTGTCCCATTCGTGCTGCAACTGCTCGACCGCGGTAACCATCGTTTCTCATTCCCTTCGAATTCCGTCGTCACCTGGTGACGCTGCGCGAGACGCCGGGCCGCCGGGTGTGCAGCCAACGGTCACATGGCAGGCCGGAGGTGGTCGAGGGACGGAAAAAGCCAATTATTGAAAAGTCAACGGGCGATTCTGCGAAGTTGTGAAAGCGGCTATTCGCAGCAGTGCTAATGTGACCGGACCCGGTCGCCGGAGCAGGGAGGTGAGGGCGGTCGCCAGGACGTTCGCCGGCGCGCGGCTGCGCCGGATGCGTGAGGAGCGCGGGCTGAGCCAGACGGAGCTGGCCCGGCACCTCAGCATCTCCCCGAGCTATCTCAACCAGATCGAGCACGACAGCCGACCACTTACCGTGCCGGTGTTGTTACGCATCACCGAACTGTTCGGCGTCGACCCGACCGTGTTCGCCGCGCACGACACCCCTCGGCTGGTCGCCGGGCTACGCGAGGCGCTGCCCGGACGCGCCGGCCTGACCGAACTCACCGAGCTGGCCACCCGGCTGCCGGAGGTGGCGGCGGCGGTCATCGAGCTGCACCGGCGCTACCAGCAGGCCGACGAGCAGCTCGCCGAGCTGGTCGGTGACCGCGAGCGGATCGGCCGCAGCCCGCACGACCAGGTAACCGAGTTCTTCTACCGGCGGCAGAACTACGTGCCGGATCTCGACGAGGAGGCCGAGCGGCTGGCCGGGCGGATGGGGCTGCGTCGCGGCGAGGTCCGCGCTCTGCTCCGCGACCGGCTGGCGCAACGGCACGGCGTCCACGTCGCCCGCGAGGACGCCGCCGCCCTCGGTGGTGAGCTGCACCGGTACCGCCCGCAGACCCGCACCCTGCACCTGTCCACGTCGCTGCGCGCCGGGCAGGAGGCGATGCGGATGGCGGCGCAGATCGCACTGCTGGAGTTCGCCGACGTCATCGACGAGATCGTCGAGTCGGAGGAGTTCGACGACGTGCAGACCCAGATCCTCACCCGGGTCGGCCTGGCCAACTACTTCGCGGCGGCGCTGCTGCTGCCGTACGAACACTTCCTGGCCGCCGCCGAGCAGCGTCGGTACGACATCGACCTGCTCACCCAGCACTACGCGATGGGCTGGGAGACGGTCTGCCACCGGCTCAGCACGTTGCAGCGGCCCCGGGCGCGTGGCGTGCCGTTCTCCTTCGTCCGGGTGGACCGGGCCGGCAACATGTCGAAACGACAGTCGGCCACCGGCTTCCCGTTCTCGCGTACCGGTGGCACATGTCCGTTGTGGACGGTGTACGAGGCGTTCGGTGCGCCGGGGCGGGTGGTCACCCAGGTCGCGGCCATGCCGGACGGGCAGCGTTACCTGTGGATCGCCCGCACCATCACCCGCCACCACGGCGGCTACGGCCAACCCGGCAAGGTGTACGCCATCGGGCTGGGCTGCGAGGTGCGGCACGCCAGCCGGCTGGTCTACTCCACCGGGATGGACCTGCACGCGGCCGAGGCCGCGACCCCGATCGGGCCGGGCTGCAAGACCTGCGAACGGATGACCTGCCCGCAGCGGGCGGCGCCGCCGATCAGCCGGCAACTGGACGTCGACGAGAACCGCAGCACCTTCATCCCGTACCCGTTGCGGACCTGACCCCCGCCCGCCGGTACGGATACACTTTCAGCCCCTCCGCGAGCCCAGGGCTGGTGCATGGTTTCTCGTCCGACAGTTCCCCGGCCACTGGTGGCCGCCGCCGCCCTGGTCTCGGTCGCCGCCCTGCTGGCCGGCTGCTCCGTCGTCGCACCGGTCGCGCCGGCACCGCTGCGGGTGCTCCAACTGAACCTGTGCAACAGCGGCATGGCCACCGGGTGCTACACGGGTCGCGCGGTGGCCCGGGCCGCCGAGGTGATCCGGGCCGAGGCCCCCGACGTCGTCACCCTCAACGAGATCTGCTCCGGCGACGTGGACACCCTGGAACGGGTGATGACCGACGTGCACGCCGGCACGGTGGTGGCCGCCTTCCAGCCGGCGCGCAACGGCCGCACCGGCGAGCCGTACCGCTGCGTCAACGGGCAGCGGTACGGCGTCGGAGTGCTGACGCACATCGCGGCGCCCGACGCCGGGCACGAGGTGCACGCCGGGATCTACCCGGCACAGGACCCGGCCGACCCCGAGCAACGGGCCTGGCTCTGTGTCGAGGCCCGCACCCTCTTCTTCGCCTGCACCACCCACCTGGCGTACACCAGCTCGACCCTGGCCCTCGCCCAGTGCTCCCACCTGGTCGGCACGGCGATCCCGCAACTGCACGCCGACGGTCGCTACCAGCCCACGGTGGTCAGCGGCGACCTCAACCTGCGGCAGGGTGGCACCCCCGACGTGCGCTCGTGCGTACCGGCGGACTACCGGCACCGGCACGACGGCGGGGTGCAGCAGTTCATGGCCACGGCGGACCTGCCGATCGAGTCCACCAGATCGGTCAGCATGGAACGGACGACCGACCACGCGGCCTTCCTGGTGACGCTCACGCTGCCCGGTCGGGGCGACCCGGCCCACTGAGGAACATCCGGGTCAGTCCCACCAGAACGCCCAGGTCGGCGCGTCGACGATCCGTTCGGCGTACGCGGCCAGGGTGCACGGTCGCTGCCCCTGCCAGACGTTGTCGGGGCAGAAGGCGAAATGCTCGGCGGCCACCCGCAGCGCCTCGGTGGTCTGCTCCGGCGGCGCGGCGACGCTGAGGTACAGCTCGGCGAAGCCGACCCCGATCACCCGGACCCCGAACCGGTCCTCCCAGCTGCGCAGCACGGCCGACAGCCGGCCGGGATCGGCGGTGTGGTTGATCGCGCCCTGCCAGCCGAGGACGGCCAGGGCGTCGCTGCCCCGACCGGCGGGGACCAGGCCGAGGCGCATCGCCGGTTGGGCCAGCCGCAACTGCTCGGCCCAGTGGTCCGCGTGCCGCTGCGGCGTCGTCCACGGCTCGCCGGGCGGCGCCAGCCCCGGCCAGTCCCGCCCGTACGGGGCGGTGACGGCGGCCCGCCGGTCGTTGGACAGCTGGTCGTCGCCGTCGTAGGGGGCCGTCTGGTCGGCCCACCAGGCGGCCAGCAGCCGCTCCGGATCATGCTCGGCCGGCGACGACCCGCGCCCGGGCCAGAACTCGCCGTCCTGCCAGGGCCGCGTCGGCTCACCGTCGTAGCCGTCCAGCAGCAACGGCCACAACCCTGACTGCTGATGGGCGGCGTGCAACCGCGGCCACAGCCCGGCCGGGGGCGGGTCGTCGCTGAGCCACAGCGTGGGCCGGTCGGCGTCACCCTCCCCGCCGCGGATGGTCCGGCCGGGCGGCAGCGGCACGGACAACGTCCGGGGGCGCGCCGCGGCGTCCACGAACAGCTCCAGCAGGTCAGG
Organism: Micromonospora palythoicola; assembly: GCF_036689795.1. NCBI lineage: Bacteria > Bacillati > Actinomycetota > Actinomycetes > Micromonosporales > Micromonosporaceae > Micromonospora > Micromonospora palythoicola. Next base: position 25,877 of record NZ_JBAGKI010000019.1, read on the forward strand.
CGGCATCTCGTTCAGCTGTGCGGTCACGACGCGTGAGGATAGCCGCCAAGTCCGACAATCCTCTGCAACAGGCCGGTCCGTGGACGCAGCGGAGAAGTCGGACCGCCGTCAAGTGTCGGGCCCGCTCACTCCGCGGCGGCGAACCTCTCGACGTTGTCGACCGGGCCGACCACCAGGATCAGATCCCCGTAACTCAGGACGGTGTCGGGGGTCGCGTGGGTGAAGCCCGGTCGACGCCCGCCGACGGCCGCTTCCGGCTTCACCGCCACCACGGTCACCCCCCACCGGCTGCGCAGCCGGGACTCGCGCAGTGGCATGCCCACCACGTCGCCCGGCGGTTTGGTCTTGATGACGGCGAAGTCCGCGTCCACCTCCACGTAGTCGAGGATGCGGCCGGTGAGCAGGTGGGCGGTGCGTTCGCCCATGTCGTGCTCGGGCGCGATGACGTGATGGGCGCCGACGCGGGTCAGGATGTTGCGGTGCTGCCCGCTGATGGCCTTGGCCCAGATGTCGGGGATGCCGAGTTCGGCGAGCAGGCTGGTGGTCAGGATGCTGGCCTGGATGTCGGTGCCGATCGCCACCACCGCCCGGTGGAAGTCGCCCACGCCGAGCTGCCGCAGCGCCTCGATGTCGGTCGAGTCGGCGGTGATCACGTGCGGGAGCTGCCCGACCATGCTCTGCACGATCTTCGGCTGGCTGTCGATGCCGAGCACCTCGGTGCCCCGCTTGGCCAATTCGAGAGCCAGCGCGCTGCCGAAGCGGCCCAAGCCGATCACGACGACCGGCTCGTTACGGATGTCAGCCAACGATCGTCCTCTCCTCGGGTAGTTCGAAACGCCGGTTACGGTCCCGCAGCGCCAGCGCGGAGGCCAACGTGAGCGGTCCGATCCGGCCGGCGAACATCAGCAGTACGAGCAGCACGTCGGCCTGCGGCGGCAGGTCAGCCGTGATGCCGGTGGACAGGCCGACGGTGGCGAAGGCCGACACCACCTCGAACAGCACCGCGTCGAGCCGGTAGGGGGTGATGGCCAGGAGGATGAAGGTGGCCACGGCGACCGCACCGGCACTGAGCAGGACGATCGCGAGGGCCTGCCGCTGGTTGCTGGCCGGAATCCGCCGGTGACCGACGTTGACCTGGGTCTCGCCCCGCATCTCGGACCACAGGACGAAGGCGAGCAGTCCGAAGGTGGTGACCTTGATGCCGCCGGCCGTGCCCGCGCTGCCACCGCCGATGAACATCAGCACGTCGCTGGCGAGCAGGCTCTCCGGACGCATCGCACCGATGTCGACGTTGTTGAACCCGGCGGTACGGGTCATCGCGGAGGCGAAGAACCCGGCGAGCAGCTTCTGTGGACCGCCGAGCGGGCCGAACGTGGCCGGGTTCGAGTACTCGGCGAGGGTGAACGCCACCGTGCCGAGGGCCAGCAGCGCCACGGTCAGCGCGACGGTTATCCGGGTCGTCACCGACCAGTACGCCGGGCGGCGCCAGGTGCGGACCAGCTCGAACACGACCGGGAAGCCGAGGCCACCGAGGATGACCGCCGCCGTGACGGTCAGGGTGATCCAGGGATCGGTCACGTATCCCATCAGGCTGTCCGCGTAGGTGGAGAAGCCGGCGTTGTTGAACGCGGAGATCGCGTGGAAGACGCCCTCGTAGAGCGCGGCGCCGAACGGGCGCTGGTACGTGGTGGCGAACCGGATGGTGAGCAGCGTGGCCACCACCGCCTCGCTGACCAGGCTGAACACGACGATGCGACGCACCACGCCGCGTACGTCGCCCAGGTTGAGGCTCTTGGTCTCCGCCTGGGCGAGGAAGCGGGCACGCAGCCCGAGCCGACGGGACAGCAGCACGGTGAACAGCGTGGCCAGGGTCATGATGCCGAGGCCGCCGATCTGGATGAGCAGCAGGATGACCGCCTGCCCGAAGCCGGACCAGTAGCTGCCGGTGTCGACCGTGACCAGGCCGGTGACGCACACCGCCGAGGTGGCGGTGAACAGCGCGTCCACCAGGTCGGGAGGATCTCCCGATCGGGTTGCCCAGGGCAGGGACAGCAGACCGGTGCCCACCGCGATCGCACCGGCGAATCCCACGGCGATCATCTGCGCCGGATGTCGGAAGCGGTCACCGCGTCGCTGCCACGCGGGTCGCCGGGTCAGCAGAGGCACGGTCGTCCGCCCCGGCCGGACGACCGTGCCCTCGACCGGTCCGGATTGTCGACAGGGCACCCGGCGGACCGGCCCGCCGGCCGCCACTGGCCAGCAGCGATCAACACAGGCGCATCGTCGCACGATCGACGCGTCCCGGGTCCGGCGGGCCGGCAGGTGGAGTGACCGACACGCCGAGGTTCGGCCGGCGTACCGTGCCGGTGTGGAGCCTGATCGGACGCCTGGGCAGCGACCGCGCCGGGCGGACGGGTCGGACGCGGAGCTACTGGCGGCGGCGCGGGCCGGTGACGGTGTGGCCTTCGGTCGTCTCGTCGGGCCGGTGCGGGACGAGTTGCGGGCGCACTGCTACCGGATCCTGGGCTCGCCGCACGAGGCGGAGGACGCGGTACAGGAGACGCTGGATCGGGCCTGGCGCGCGCTGGACCGCCTCGACGATCACACCGGGATCCGGCCCTGGCTGTACCGGATCGCGACGAACCGGGCGTTGACCCTGGCCGAGCGGCGACGCCGCCGTGAACTGCCCGCCGCCCTGCGTCCGGACGCGGCGGCCGAGGTGGCGTGGTTGCAGCCGTACCCGGATCGGCTGATGGCCTGGGCCGATCACCTGGACCCGGCGGCGCGGGTGATCGCCCGGGAGAGTGTGGAGCTGGCGTTCGTCGCCGCGCTGCAACACCTGTCGGCCCGGCAACGTGCCGTCCTGCTGCTGCGCGACGGGCTCGACTTCCCGGCACGCGAGGTCGCCGACCTGCTGGGCACCACAGTCGTGGCGGTCAACAGCGCCCTGCGACGGGCTCGCGTGGTGCTCGCGGACCGGCTGCCGGACCGGACCCAGCAACGGACCCTGGGCACGCTCGGTGACCCGGCACGGCAGGAGCTGGCCCGGCGGTACGCGGCAGCCTGGGAGGGCGGCGACGTCGAGACCCTGGTGGCGATGTTGACCGACGAGGCGCGGTACTCGATGCCGCCGCAGCGGGTCTGGTACGAGGGCCGCGCCGCGATCCGTGACTTCCTGGTCGAGGCGGTGCTGTCGCACCGGTGGCGGTTCCTGCCCGCCCGGGCCAACGGGCAGCTCGCGTTCGGCACGTACCTGTGGGACGACGCCCGACGGAGTTACCTGCCGGCGGGCCTGGACCTGCTGGCGCTCGACGGTGCCCGGGTCACCGAGGTGGTCTCCTTCCTCGACGCCCCGTTCTCGGCCTTCGGCCTGCCCGACCGACTTTCCGAGGACGAAACCGCCGTCCGGCGGTGAGTTTCCGCTCCGGCCGGGGTTGTAGGTGTGACGGAGTGAATCATCCCCGGAAGGACCGAGCCGAGCATGACCACCATTGAAGAACAGATCCGCGAACTGATCGAACGCTGGGCCAGGGCGGTACACCAGGGGGATCTCGCCACAGTGCTCGCCGACCACGCCGAGAACATCGTGATGTTCGACGTGCCGCCACCGCAGCAGGGGGTGCGTGGCCTCGACGCGTACCGGCAGACCTGGCCGCCGTTCTTCCGCTGGCAGGCCCAGGGTGCGTCGTTCGACATCGAGTCGCTGGAGGTCACCGCCGGCGACGACGTGGCGTTCGCGTACGCCCTGCTGCGCTGTGGCACTCCGGCGGACCTGGCCGAGGCGCCTGACCGGCGGTTGCGCCTCACCCTGGGCCTACGCCGTGACGACGGTCGGTGGGTGGTCACCCACGAGCATCATTCGTTCGCCCTCGACCCGGTGGCCGACCGCAACTCCGCCGCCGACGAGAGGGAACTGCACGAACTGCACGAGCGGTGGTTCGCGGCGACGGCGGACAAGGACCTCGACGCCCTGATGGAGCCGATCGCCGCCGACGTCGTGTCGTACGAGCACGAGGCGCCGCTGCGGTATGTCGGCGAACCGGCGGTACGTGAGATCTGTCAGGCCGGCCTGGACGCGTCGGGTGATGGCGCGGTGAGCTGGGAGGTGCCCGACCAGACGCTCGTGGTCGACGGTGATCTCGCCGTGTCCTGGGGCCTGAACCGGGTACGGGTGACCCCGCCCCGTGACGGGACCGTCGAGAGCTGGTCGCGCGGTACCCGGGTCTTCGCGCGCCGCGACGGCGGTTGGCAGCTGGTGCACCAGCACCTGTCCTACCCGTTCGACCCGGCCACCGGTGCCGCCCGGACCGATCTGCTCCCCTGAGCGGACCGGTCCCGGGTGCGGCGTCTACCGTCCGCTGGACCTGAAACCAGGCTAGTTGCCGGGCTGCTCCGGGTTGAACAGGTACACGATCTTGCCGCTGGTCCAGGCGTCGACGACCGTCGACAGGTCCTGGCCCGGATACCGCTCGCCCGTGTCGGAGTACGAGAAGAGGTTCAGCCGGATGGCGGTCTTCGTGAACTCCTCAAGCGCCTCCCGGCGGTTGATCGCGTCGGAGCTTCGCGGGATTCCGCCACTGACGCAGGCAGCCACGAATTCGACCTGGTCGCCCCGCTCTCCGCCGTCCGGCCGGGGCACCCAGCTCGGCAGCCTGATGAGCGTCTTGTAGAACAGTTTGTTCAGCGTCTCGTTGGCGGGCCCCCGGAAATAGAGATTGTTCCGGAGGCCGTCGATCAGCTCGTCGACCGACTTCCGATCCGCCACGTCGCGGGGCCTGTCGACGAAGTAGACATCGGCCTTCTGGAAGTACTCCTGGAGAAGCTCCCTGGAATAGGGTTCTCTCGCCAGGCTGGCGAGCGCTTCCGGGGGCAGCAGCTCGATGACATCGAAGCGAAGTTCCTCGGGTACGCCCATGATGAATTCGTCCGGCATGACCGGCACTCCTCTCCGGAGGTCGGTCAATCGAATGACTTGTCACTCATGCAGCTCATCGTTCGGCCACCCGGCCGGGACCACAACACGTGTGTCAATTTCCGCACTGACGCCAACCGAACACGAATGACACTCCGAAGCGACCCGGGTCAGCGTTGCACCCGGGCGCCGCCGCCGCGCACCAACGCCTCCACCTCGGCCAGGCTGGCCATGGACGTGTCGCCCGGCGTGGTCATCGCCAGCGCGCCGTGGGCGGCACCGTACTCCACCGCGAGCGCCAGGTCGCCGTCGCGTTCGAGCAGGCCGTAGATCAGCCCGGAGGCGAAGCTGTCCCCGCCGCCGACCCGGTCCAGGATCTCCAGGCCGGGTCGGTGGGTGGCCTCGGCGAACGCGCCGCCGGCCCAGGCCACGGCACCCCAGTCGTTCACCGTCGCGCTGCGCACCCCGCGCAGGGTGGTCGCCACCACCTTGAAGTTGGGGTACGCCCGCACGACCGCCTCGATCATCGCCTTGAAGTTGCCGGCGTCCAACGCACCGCTGTGGATGTCCGTGTCCGGCACCGGGAAGCCCAGGCAGGCGGTGAAGTCCTCCTCGTTACCGATCATGACGTCCACCAGGCCGGCGAGCCGGGTGTTCACCTCCCGCGCCCGCTCCTGACCACCGACGGCCTTCCAGAGGCTGGGTCGGTAGTTCAGGTCGTACGAGACGAGGGTGCCGTGCCGGCGGGCGGCGGTCATCGCGGCCTCGGCGGTCTGCGCGGCCGTGTCGGACAGTGCGGCGTAGATGCCGCCGGTGTGCAGCCAGCGCACCCCGAGCGCGCCGAAGAGGTGCTCCCAGTCGACGTCGTCCGGCTTGAGCTGGCTGGCCGCGGAGTGGCCCCGGTCGGAGGTGCCGACCGCGCCCCGGACGCCGAAGCCGCGCTCGGTGAAGTTCAGTCCGTTGCGGACGGTGCGGCCGATCCCGTCGTAGGGCAGCCAGGTGATCAGGCTGGTGTCCACGCCGCCCTGGAGGATCAGGTCCTCCAGCAGCAGGCCGACCTCGTTGCGGGCGAACGCGGTGACCACGGCGGTGCGCAGGCCGAAGCAGCGGCGCAGCCCCCGGGCGACGTTGTACTCGCCGCCACCTTCCCAGACCCGGAACTGGCGGGCGGTGCGGACGCGACCCTCACCGGGGTCGAGCCGCAGCATGACCTCGCCGAGCGAAACCAGGTCGTACCGGCAGTCGGCCTTCGGCCGAGGCTCCACCGCACTCACACCGCACCCCCTGCGGCGGCAAGCGCCTCCCGGGTGCGGTTGGCGATCTCGTCCCACTGCTCGCCGGCGATCAGGTCGGCCGAGGCCATCCAGCTCGCCCCGACCGCCAGGACCGCCGGCAGGGCCAGGTAGTCGGCGATCACCGCGGCGGTGATGCCGCCGGTCGGGATGAACCTGACGTCGCGGAACGGCGCCGCCAGGGCCTTGATCATGGCCGCCCCGCCGAGCTGCTGGGCGGGGAAGAACTTGACCACGTTCAGGCCGGCGTCGAGGGCCATCTGGATCTCGGTCGCGGTGGCCGCTCCGGGCACCACCGGCACGCCGGCCCGCTGGCAGGCGCGGACCACGGCCGGCGCGAAGCCGGGGGTCACCACGAACCGGGCACCGGCCCCGATCGCCCGCTCGGCCTGCTCGACGGTGAGCACCGTGCCGGCGCCGACGGTCAGGTCGTCGCGGGCGGCCAGCGCCGCGATGGCGTCCAGCCCGGCGGCGGTACGCAGGGTGACCTCGACCGCGGTCAGGCCACCCTTGACCAGGGCGTCACCGAGCGGGTCGGCGTGCCGCGCGTCGTCGAGCACCACCACCGGCAGCACCCGACCGACCGGCAGATGTTCAGAACCATGAACGTTGGTCACGTACGTGACCTTACTGGAGGGGTACGCCCTTCGCTAGAGTGGCCGCGTGCCCACCGCGCCCGAGGATTTCCAGCCCGTGAAGTCGGCCGGCCGCACCCTCGACCTGCTCGAACTGCTCGCCGAGCAGCCACAACCCTGGGCGTTGGGCGACCTGGCCCGCGCCCTCGGCATACCGAAGAGCAGCCTGCACGGCCTGCTACGGACGCTTGTCGGTCGCGGCTGGGTGCAGACCGACGAGAGCGGCAACCGGTTCCGGCTCGGCCTGCGGGCGCTGCGGGTCGGCGCCGCCTACCTGGACGGAGACGACCTGGTCGGATTGCTGTCCGGCGTGCTCGACGAGTTGTCGCGCCGCTTCGGCGAAGCCGTGCATCTCGGTCGACTCGACGGTGACCAGGTCGTCTACCTCGCCAAACGGGAGTCGGTGCACCGGCTGCGGCTGTACAGCGCGATCGGCCGCCGGCTGCCGGCGCATGCCACCGCGCTGGGCAAGGCCCTGCTGGCCGAGCATCCGGACACCGACGTCGACCGGATGCTGACCTGGCCGCTGGCCCGCCTCACCCCGCACACGGTCACCGACCCCGAGGCCCTGCACGCCGCCCTGGCAGCGGTGCGGACCACCGGCCACGCCGTCGACCGGGAGGAGAACGCCGAGGGCATCCGCTGCGTGGCGATGGCCGTACCGCTGGCCCGCCCGGCGGTCGACGCGGTGAGCGTCTCGGTCCCGGTCGGCCGGCTGAGCCCGGAACTCGAAGCGGCGATCGTCGCGGCGCTGCGCGAGCTGGTGGGTGGCCTCGCCCAGGCCCGGAGCATGCTGATCGCGTGACGTACGCGCGGTGCGGCTGCCTGACGACACGAAGCGCACGGGCAGAACACCAGGGTCGGGCCATCGGTCCCGGGCGCTGCCGCCGGCGTTGACCCTGCCCGGCACCCCCCATAGCCTGGGTGAATCGATTCGACTGCGAGGAGCGGGATGAACATCGGGGAGATCGCCCGCCGTGCGGGCGTGTCCCGCAGCACCGTGTCGTACGTGTTGAGCGGCAAGCGGACGGTGTCGGAGCCGACCCGGCAGCGGATCCAGGCCGTCATCGACGAGTTGGACTACCGCCCCAACGCGAACGCCCGGGCGTTGAAGGAGGGCCGTACCCGCACCCTCGGCCTGGTCATCCCCCCGGCCAGCCAGCGGCTGACCGACATGCAGCTCGGCTTCGTCGCCAGCGTGGTCGAGGCCGCCGCCCGTGCCGACCTGGACGTGCTGCTCTCCCCGTCCGGCGGTGACCACGACCGGTCGTTCGAGCGGATCGTGACCGGGCGCCGGGTGGACGGGGTGATCCTCATGGAGATCCGGCTGGAGGACGACCGGGTGACCCGGCTGCGGCAGAGTCGGCTGCCCTTCGTGACCATCGGCCGCACGGCCGAGCCGACCGGCACCAGCTGGGTCGACGTGGACTACGAGGGTCTGATCGCCAGGTGCGTGCACCACCTGGCCGACCTGGGGCACCGGCACGTCGCCCTGGTCAACCGCTCGGCCGAGCTGGTGGCCGCCGGCTACGGTCCCGGGCACCGCGCCCTGGTCGGGTTCTCGCACGCGGTGGCCGAACGCGGGTTGACCGGCGTCGACCTGTGCTGCGGCGACGACGCGCCCGCCGGCGAGGCCGCCATGAGCCGGCTGCTGACCACCCGTCCGGAGGTCACCGCCGTCGCCACGATCAACGAGGCCGCCCTGCCCGGCGTACAGCGCGCCCTGCAGGCCGAGGGCAGGCTGGTGCCTCGCGACTTCTCCGTCGTCGGAGTCGCCGCGGCGCACTGGGCCGAGGATTTCCGCCCGCCGTTGACGGCGGCCGACGTGCCCACCCTGGAGATGGGTGCCGAAGCCGTGGCGCTGCTGCTGGAGCGGATCGCCGCCCCGACCGCCGCCCCCCGCCACCACCTCTACCAGCCGCCCATCTCGCTGCGAGCCAGCACCGCCCCACCGCCCACCCCCTGACCCGCTCGACCCCCGACCTCCCCGCCCCCCGCCCCCCCGCCCCCCGACCGCAGCGTTGATCAAGAAGTTTTCGCCGTGCCCGGCGGCGCGGCGCGACGAAAACCTCTTGATCAACCGGGTGAGTGGTGCGGGCGACGGCGTTGGTGGGCGGCGGCGAGAATGAGGTAGCTGCTGGCGGTCCAGGTGTAGGCGCGGTCGCGCAGGCCCGCGCCGGTCTCGGCGTCGAAGTTCTCCGCGAAGCCGGACTTCTCGCACAGGGCGCGGAACCGGTGGCTGATCTCGTCGGCGAACCCGACGTGCCCGGCCCGGCGCAGGCCGTCCTCGATCAGGACGGTCGCCGGCGCCCAGATCGGCCCACGCCAGTAGCCGTCGGCCGCGTAGTGCGGAGAGTCGACAGGCTCGGTGGCGAGGCCATGTGCGGTCAGATGGCGCTTGAGACCGCCGGCGAGCCCGGCGCTCACCCCGACGGGCAGGTCGGCACCGAGCACGATGGGCATGAGGTCGAGCAGACTGGTGCTCGACCTCGGCTGCCCGGTCCTGGCGCTGCGGGCCACGAACCGCTGGCCGTCCCAGAGTTCGCCGAGCAGTTCGGCGCGGATCTGGCTAGCGGTGCGGCTCCACTGGGCCACCTCCTCCGGCAGCCCCAACTCGCCGGCCAGGTCCGCGAGCTGACGCAGCTGCAACAGCAGGAGGGCCGCGAGATCCGGTGTCTCGACGGTCCGAGCACCGTCGAAGGTGGTCGCGTTGTCCCATCCGCTGTCGTTGCCGTGCTGGTAGTGCGGCAGATGATGACCGGAGACCCGGCGTTGGTCGAGCCAGAAGGCCGTCCAGCGGGCGATCCGGCGGTACATGTCGGACAGTTCGCCGCGCGGCAGTGGCCGGGGCAACCGCTGCCGCAGCTGCCGCAGCGCCCAGCCGTGCACCGGCGGCTTGACGTAGTTGTGCAGCACCTCGGAGTGGGCGACGGAGTCCGGCAACGCACCCGTCGGGTCCTGATGGTCGAAGGGCAGCTGGAACTGGTGCCAGGCCAGCTCGGGGTCCGCCTCGGCGAGGGCCAGGGCGTTGAAGCAGTGGTCCCAGCTCCACACCTTGTTCATCCAGTGCTTGGACATCAGCACGGCCGGCCGGGTGAGGAAACCGCCCGGCGCGACAGTCGCCGACCACAGGACGTACGCGGCCAGTTCGGCGGCGGGAGTCTCGGCGCTGCGCCAGGGTGCCAACCGGTCGACGAAGCTGGCGAACTCGGCGGCCGTCGACCCGACGAGCTGATCGAAGTCACGGTCGCCCGGGTAGCGGCGGCGGGCCGACTCGTACTCCTCGACGGCGATCTCCCACGGCTGGTCGGCCGGCAGTTGCACGACCCGCTCGGCAGTGCCCAGCGCTTCGACGCCCCGCGCACTCAGGTGGCCGTGGAGCGACGTGATCCGGTAGCGGCGGCCGGTCTCGTACGAGGTGAAGACGTACGCGTCGGTCACCGGGTCGTGGAAGAGGTAGGTGCCGCTGAACGGGGTGAGGGTGTCCCGGGCCGCGGCGATCCGCAGGCCGAGGCCGCGCCCGCGCAACCGCACGGTGTCCCGGCCGTCGTAGGTCAACTCGATCAGACCGGTGCGGTTGCGCCAGGTCAGCAGCGCCGCGCTCGCCGTCACCGTGGTCCGCGCCGACGGTGTCAGCCGGAGCACCGGATGCATCCCCGTCTGGTGCGAGACCAGATGCAGCTCGGGTGCGCGGGTGTGCGCCGCCACCACCGGCGAGATGCTGAACCAGGACCCGTGGTAGCTGAAGGGGATCTCCTGAATGGAGAAGGTCGGGCCGGTACGGACGACGGTCATGTCGGGTGGCTGCCTTTCCGGGTACGGATGGTGCGACTGCTCCGAGGATCGGCCGGATCAGTCCTTGACGGCGCCGGCGGTGACTCCGGCGGCGACGTAGCGTTGGGCCAGGACCAGCAGCAGGGTGGTGGGGATGGACGCCACCACGGCGGTCGCCATGATCGCGTTCCACTGCTGGTTGTTGTTCCCGATGTACTGGTAGATGCCGAGGGTGATCGGCCGATGAGCGCCGCCGCCGGCCAGCGTGGCGGCGAAGACGAAGTCGGACCAGGCCCAGAGGAACGCGAACAGCGACACGGTGACTGTCGCGTTGCGGCTCAGCGGCAGCACCACCGACCAGAACGTCCGCAGCCGGTTCGCACCGTCGACGAGCGCGGCCTGGATCAGCTCGTCGGGTATCCCGGACATGAACGCGGTGAAGATGAGCACCGCGAAGGGCACCGCGATCGTCGAGTCGGCCAGGATCAACCCGGGCACGGTGTTGAGCACACCGAGGTTCAGGTAGATGGCGTAGAAGCCCATCGCCATGATGATGCCGGGGATCATCTGCGCGATCAGCAGCACGAACCGGACCGCTCCGCCGCCGGGCGGCCGGAGCTTCGCCAGCGCGTACCCGGCGGGGGCGGCCAGCAGCAGGGTGAGCAGCACGGTGCCGAGCCCGACGACCAGGCTGGTGCCGACGTACGGCAGTTGCTGGGTGAGCACCGCCCGGTAGCCGTCGAGGGTGCCCTCGATCGGGACGAGCTGCGGCGGGCTCTTGCGCATGTCCTGGTCCCGGGTGAACGAAACGTTGATCATCCAGTAGACGGGGAACAGCATCAGCCCGGTCAGGATGATCCCGAGAACGCTTCGCCCCCAGTCGCGACGACGGCTCATGACAGCCGCCGCCGACGCTCGAAGCCGAGGTAGCACCCACCGGCGGCCACCGCCAGCAGGATCAGCAGGTTCCCGACGGCCGCTCCGGGACCGAACTCGGGCAGCAGGTTGCCGAACCCGAGGCGGTACGACCAGGTGGCCAGGGTGGTCGACGAGTCGGTCGGGCCACCCCTGGTCATGATCCAGATCAGGTCGAAGACCTTGAGCGTGTAGACCAGCCCGAGCAGCAGCGTGATCGCCGAGACCGGCCGTAGCAACGGCCAGGTGATCCATCGGAAGCGCTGCCAGCGACCGGCGCCGTCCAGCTCCGCCGCCTCGTGGAGGACGCGGGGAATCGCCTGCAGGCCGCTGTAGAGCACGACCAGGTTGAACGGGATGCCGATCCAGATGTTGGCGATGATCACCGACGCCAGTGACCACCGGGGCGAGGTCAGCCAGTTCACCTGCTCCACGCCGAGCACCGCGAGCGCGGCGTTGACCACGCCGGCCTCACTGTTGAGCAGCCACGACCAGGTGGACGCCGACACGATCAACGGCAACAGCCAGGGTACGAGGAACAGCGCGCGCAGCGTGCGCGACAGCGGGAAGTGCCGATGGAAGAAGAGTGCCAGCAGCAGCCCGAGGGCGAACTGGAAGACAAGTGACGTGACGGTGAAGACGACGGTGTTGAGCAGCGCCGGTGAGAAGGTCGGCGCGGACAGCACCGTCCGGTAGTTGTCCAGCCCGGCGAACGGCGCGCCACCCTGGACGAAGGAGCGGACCGTGTACTCGCGCAGGCTCAGCTCGACGTTGCGGTACAGCGGATAGGCGTAGAACGCGGCCAGGTAGCCGACCACCGGGGCCAGGAAGGCCCACGCCGTCCACCGGGCACCGTCGGTACGACGGCGTCGGCGTGCCGGTGGGGCGGGGTTCGCCGCCCCACCGGGCTCGGGCGCCGTCTCCGATCGCGGATTACGGATGACGTCGATTCCCATGTCGCCGGCGCGCCTGCTCAGCTCGTCGCGCTCGCGGCGGTCCGCTGGGCGGCCGACAGCGCCTCCTGCGGCTGCTGCGCGCCGCTGAGCGCGGACTGCACCGCCGTCCACAGCGGCTCGGAGATTCGCGGGTACCGGGTGCCGAGGTTGTCGCCGGTGCGGCCCTTCGCCGCCCGCACCGCGTCGACCCAGACCTTCAACTCGGCGTTCGCCGCCACCTGCTGCTCCTGCACCGCCGCGACCGGCGCGATGTAGGACAGCGTGTTGTCGGTGGTGAGCAGGTTGTCGCCGCTGGTCAGGCAGGTGACCAACTGCCGTGAGGTGGCGTACCGCCCGGTGTCCTCCTGCACCGGGATGGAGACGAACTCACCACCTGTGGGTGCCGGTGCGGTGCCGCCGGTGCGGGCCGGGATGGGGATGATGCCGTACTCGAAGTCCAACTTCGCCGCGTTGGCCAGCTGCCAGGTGCCGTTCTCGCTGAACGCGTAGTCGCCGCTGGCGAACTCCTGCCAACTGGTGGTCTGCGTGTTGTTGATCACCGAGTTGGGCGCGTGGCCGGCGGCCAGCCAGTCGGTCCACAGGGTCAGCGCCGCCACCGCCGGCGGCGCGTCCAGCGCGGTCAGCTCGGCACCGGCGCCCCAGAACCAGGGCAGGAACTGGAAGCTGCCCTCCTCGGTGCCGATCGCGGAGAAGGTGATGCCCTTCTTGCCGGCGGCCTTGACCTTGACAAGCGCCGCGGTGAGGGAGGGCCAGTCCGTCACCGAGGCGACGTCCACACCCGCCTCGGTCAGCAGCTCCTTGTTGTAGTACAGGGCGAGGGTGTTCGCGCCGATCGGCACCCCGTACGTCCTGCCGTCGCTCTGCCCGGCGCCGAGCAGGTTCGGTTCCATCGCCGACACGTCGAGATTCGTCTCGTCGGTGGTGGTCAGGGCGCCGGCCTCGGCCAAGGTGGAGATCACCGGATTGTCGATGATCAGCACATCCGGTGCGTTGCCCTGCTGGGCGGCGAGCAACGCCTTGTTCGTCAGGTCCGTGGTGTCGTAGCCGGTCCGCTCGACCGTCACCCCCGCCGCCGTGCCGCAGTCCTTCAGCAGCCCGACCCAGTCGGAGTCATCGGTGAACTGCGGGTACGGGTCCCAGATGGCGTACGTCCCGCCAGCCTCGGTCGGCGGGGATTCCGCGGAGCAGGCGGCAGCCGTGGCGGCGAGGGCCACGGCCAACAGGGCGGCACCGACGGGGCGCCCGCGCGGGATGGATCGGGTCATCTGACGCCTCGCTTCGATAGCTGTGGCGGACGGGTGCGCAACATCAACTCGCTGTCGAACCGATTCGCGGAATCGGTTCGCCGACCATAGGCCCGGCCGCGCAGCCCGGTCAAGAGCGCGCAGTGCGACGACGAGACCGGTGGCGAAACAACCGCTTCACGTCACCGCCACGGCGTTGACATTTACGACGATGAACTTCTACGCTCCGCAGCGAATCGATTCGGCCGCAGCCCATCGCCCTTCAGACGTGCTCCCGTCGCAAAGGAGTCCAAGTGCCCCTCCCCCGCACGAGCAGATCAGGACCTGTCCGCCGTCTCACCGCCCGGCTCGCGATCGGGTTCCTCGCGGCCACCTCCGTCGTCGCGGTGTCCGCGCCGGCCCGGGCCGCCGACGAGGCGATAAGCGTCGACTTCTCGGTCACCAGCGGCACACCGACGTACCGCGCGGCCGGCTGGATCTACGGCATGACCGAGAACGCCTCCGGCCCGGCCGACCACTTCTACCGGGACGTGAAGTTCCGCTACATGCGCGCCGGCGGCGCGCAGCTACCCGGCAGCGGCTGGGTCGGCGGCACCTACGAGCGCCGGTGGAACTCCACACTCGCCCAGGCCCGCCGGACCAACGCTCTCGGCGGCGAGTTCATCATCCTGCCGCACGACCTGTGGGGCGCCGACGGCGCGGCGATCTCCCGCTTTCCCGGCGACAACGGCAACTGGACCGACTACGACAACTTCCTCAACCGGGTCATCGGTGACGTACGCGCGGCCGGGCTGACCGTGCAGTGGGACATCTGGAACGAGCCGAACATCACGCTGTTCTGGAACCGCCCGATCTCCCAGTACTTCGAGCTGTGGCGCCGCACCTACCAGCGCATCCGGGCCGAGTTCCCCAACCAGCTCATCGTCGGGCCCAGCTGTGCCTGCGTTCCGTCCACGAACCACGCCTTCTGGAACCAGTACCTGGACTTCGTCCGCTCGACGAACACGGTGCCGGACATCGTCAGCTGGCACGCCCTGCCCGGTGATCCGGTGGCCAACGTCGCCGCCGCCAACGCGACCCTCGACCCGCGTGGCATCCCCCACCCCCGGCCGTACCAGATCAACGAGTACGCCGCCCCGGACGAGCAGAACCCCGCCGACGGCGCCTGGTACATCGCCCGCCTGGAACGCGCCCGGGCCGACGGCCTGCGGGCGAACTGGGCCAGCGCCGGCAACCTGCACAACGACCTCGGCAACCTGCTGGTACGCAACTCGGCCGGGCAGCACCAGCCCAAGGGCGAGTGGTGGGCCTACCGCTTCCACGGCTCGCAGACCGGGCAGATCGTCCCGGTCTCGGCCAGCCCGTCGTACGACGCCTTCGCCACGAAGACGACAGGTTCGGCGAAGGTGCTGCTCGGTGGGGGCCGGACCACCGGAAACCTGACGGTCAACCTGAACCGGCTCGACACCACCGGCATCGTGCAGAACAACCAGGTCCGGGTGCTCACCCAACGGATCCCGCACAACGGTGGCGGCGCGGTGCAGGGCCCGATCACCGTCTCGAACGGCGTGGTGGGTGTGAGCGGCAACAACGCCACGGTGACCGTGCCCTACTCCAACCAGACCGACACCTACACGCTGACCCTGCTGCCACCCGCCGACGGCGGCTTCCAGTCGGTGGCCGTGGCGCAGCACTCCCAGCAGTGTCTCGACAACACCGACCGCAACACCGCCGACGGCAACGTGCAGCAGCAGTTCCACTGCGTGGGCGGCGACCAGCAGCTGTGGAACTTCCAGCCGGTCGCCGGGGTGGCGAACACCTTCACCGTGGTCAACCAGCAGACCGGCAAGTGCCTGGACGTCAGCGGGGTGTCCACCGCCGACGGCGCGGCGGTGCTCCAGTGGAGCTGCCACGGTGGCCTCAACCAGCAGTTCACCCTGCGCAAGGTGACCTACTCGGGCAACGACCCACACGACTACCAGTTGGTGGCTCGGCACAGCAGCAAGTGCGTGGACGTCAGCACCATCTCCACCGCGCCCCGCGCCCCCGTGCACCAGTGGACCTGCAACCCGGTGGGTCAGGGCGGCCCGCTCAACCAGACCTGGCGGCTGTGGGGCCGGTGACCGCCGATCCCGGCCGATGAGTGCCCGCCGGCCGAGGCGGCCCCGTCCCGACCGGGACGGGGCCGCCGAGGCGTTGCGGGGCAGGCGGGGTCAGGCCGGCAGGCGCCAGACCTGGTTGGCGCCGCCGAAGCAGTCCCAGATCTGGAGCCGGGTGCCGTCGGCGGAGCTGTTGCCGGTGGCGTCGAGGCACCTGTTCGACGCCGGATTGCGCAGCGTGCCGTTGGACTGGGCCTGCCAGACCTGGGCACCGGTGCCGTTGCAGTCCCACAGCTGGATCGGGGTGCCGTTGGCGGTGCCGGCGCTGGTCACGTCCAGGCACTTGCCGAGGGCGCGCAGCGTGCCGTCGGTGGCCACGGTCCAGCGCTGCGCGTTGGTGCCGTTGCAGGTGTAGAGCTGGATGGCGGTGCCGTTGGCGGTGCCGGCGGCGGCGATGTCGACGCATTTGCCGGCGATGCCGGTGATCTGGCCGGTCCGGCCGGTCGGCGGCGGGGAGCCGCCCGTCACGGTGTCGTAGATCGCGCTGACCAGCGAGGTCGAGCCGCTGGTGTCCTGGGTGAGTTCCCAGTTCATCATGCCGCCGGCGTTCGCCATCGCCCACTGGGTCTTGCGCTTGACCGTCGGTACGCCGTTGTAGCACTGCTGGGCGCCGCCCACGGTGGTGCAGTCCCGGTTGGCGTTGGCCGGGTCCATGCCGACCAGTTGGGTGTAGGTGTAGTACCCGGGCCGGCTGTAGAAGGGCACGCCGAGGATGGCTTTGCTGGCCGGCAGGCCCCGGGCCTTCCAGCCGTTCACCGCGTTGATGGACCAGTCGTAGTTGGCGTGTGGGCTGCCACCGTCGTACGCCATGATGTTGAGGAAGTCGACGTGGTTGAAGACCGACGTGGGTACGCCTTCGCGGTAGTAGCCCTCCGCCACGACCGCCGCGGTGAGCAGCTTGCCCTGCGGGCGCAACGCGTTGCTCAACTGCTGCATCAGCAGGCCGAAGTTGTTGGCCGAGGCGCCCGGGTCCGGGTACTCCCAGTCCATGTCGACACCGTCGAGACCGTACTGGTTGACGAAGTTGACCACGCTGTTGACGAACGTGGTGCGGGTGCCGGCGTTGGCCGCGAGGGCCTCGAAGGCCGAGTCGTCCCCGTCGTTCCAGCCGCCGATGGCGATGGAGACCTTCACGTTGTTCGCCCGGGCCAGCGACACCAGCGAGGTGAGCTTGCTCGGGTTCTCCACCGCGCGCAGGGTGCCGTTGCTGTTCGGCAGCACGAAGGCGTAGTTGATGTGGGTGAGCTTTGTGTACTGCACCGAGTTGACGTTGCCGGTCCAGGAGGGCAGATAGCCCACGCTCTTGAAGTTGTCGGGCAGCACCACCGCCTGCGCGGCGGTCGGGGTGACGGCGAGAGTGGCACCGGCGGTGACCAGCGCGAGCAGACCGGCGGCCAGGGCCGAGCGCGGCCGGGGACGTGGTGAGGACATCGGGGACCTTCCCGTGACAGGTGCGGGTGCCGTGCCGCCACGGCCGGTCGTTGTGGAGCCGCCGATGACCGGCCGTGGCGTACGGGTGCTGGGTTCCTCGAGGCAGCCAAATCTTAAAGAGTGTTAACGGTAACGGTCAATGATGTCCTTCGATCAGCACCATCGGTCCGGTTCAGCCGACGGTCACCTGGTACAGCGTCGTGCTGACCTCGCCGCTGCCGGTGAAGATCTCCGGTCCCGCCTGGACGCTGGTCAGGTACTTCGAGCTACTCATCCAGCCCCGGGAGACCACGTCGTTGGTGAAGTCGCGGATGTTGAGCGTCGCGCTCGTGGTGTTGCTGGTCCGCACGTAGGAGTAGACGTTCCAGGTGCCCACGTGGCCACGCCAGACCTCCCAGGTGGTACCCGCGATGGTGACGGTGCCCTGGCGGCTGCCGGCCGGCGACGCGTTGGCACGGTAGAGCCAGATCATCAACTCGTCGGTCGGCTGGTCCGCCGAGCCCGGGTCGGCCATCGGGTGGAACCACATGTCGTATGCGACGTTCATGTTCGACGAGCCGTTGGTGGTGACGTTGAACCGCCAGTTGGTGGTCACGTCACGGTTCGCCGAGACCTGCACCGGCAGCCCCGTGTTCGGCCGCCGCCAACCCCAGTGCCAGCCGAGGATCGCCGCGGCGTACGACTTGACGCTGCTCGGGTCGCCGCTCCAGGTGTAGCTGGTCCCCCAGTAGATGGGGTCCCCCGGGCCTCCGTTGGACCAGATGCACTGGCTGCCGGTGGCACCGGTGGCGCCCCACTGGTTGTTGGGAATCCAGTACTTGCCGATCTCGATCAGATCGTCGCTGTCGCACAGCCGACCGGTGGGGGGATAGTCGGGTATCGGCGGGGCAGTGGTGCGGGTCGGCGTCGGGGTCGGACCGGGGTTGCCGGAGCCCGTGCAGGTCACCCCGTTGAGCGCGAACGCGGTCGGCACCGGGTTGCCGCCGCTCCACGAGCCGGAGAAACCGAAGTTCGCGGTGCCGTTGAGGCCGATCGTCGCGTTGTACGGCATGTTCGCCGCGGTCACCTGCGCGAGGTCCTGCGTCACGGTCGCGTTCCACGCCTGCGTCACCCGCTGTCCGCCGGCGTAGGCCCAGGTCAGGCGCCACGACGACACCGGGTCGCCGAGGTTGGTGATGGTCACGTCGGCGTTGAATCCGCCCGGCCACTGGGCGGAGACCGTGTATCGCACCGCGCAGGCGACGGTCGCGGCGTGTGCCACCGCGACCCCGACGACGGCGGTGACGACCGTGCTGGCCACCGCGGCGGCGAGCAGGGCGATGCGCTTCCGTTTCACCATTGCTCTCTCCTTCAGTCCCGGCCGCGGTCCGGGCGACCGGGACTGTTCGCGTTCACAACCGGATCCCGCCGGGCAGGTTGTGATCACGAACTGAGGCGGCAGCCGGCAGCGGCGTACGCGTGGCCGGACCACGCCTGCGGCGCCGCCTCGGCCGTCGCGGTCCATCGCGCCCGGCGACCGTGCCCTGGTAGTCGCCCGGTGGACACGGCGCCGGCCCGGTCGCCCCGCCCGTCATCGATGGCCGTCGCTGCGACGGTACGACGGCAGTCAGGCGACAGTCAATGAACCGTGCCCGCGCCTCAGGGGCCGGCCTACTCGGGATCACCGAAATCGACAGGCCACGGCTGATCGGGCCCGTCCGGAGCTGACGCCGCCGGCACCGAGCTGCATAGCATCGGTCGGCATGACGGCCTCCTCGACCACGTTCCGGAACCCGGTGCTCTCGGGCTTCCATCCCGATCCGAGTATCTGCCGCGTCGGCGACGACTACTACCTGGTCTGTTCGAGCTTCGAGTACTTTCCGGGCGTACCGATCTTCCACAGCCGGGACCTGGTGAACTGGCGGCAGATCGGCAACGTGCTCGACCGTCGACCCGGCCGGACCGTGGTCGGACCCGGTCTACTTCGACCTGCCGCACGTCGACCCGTCGCTGGCCTGGGACGACAACGGTGACTGTTGGTTGACCGTGTCGAGGGTGGAGTCCTATCGCGTCGATCCGCAGGCCGGCACGGTCCTGGAAGGGCCGGTGCCGATGTGGTCCGGCACCGGTGGGCAGTACCCCGAGGCCCCGCACCTGTACCGGATCGGCGAATGGTGGTACCTGCTCGTCTCCGAAGGCGGGACCCACACCGGACACGCGATCTCCATCGCCCGGTCCCGCAGTATTCGGGGGCCGTTCGAGCCGGGGCCGGTCAACCCCTTCCTCACCCACCGCGGCATGAGGCGTACCGTGCAGGCCACCGGCCACGCCGACCTCGTCCAGGCCGGAGACGGCAGCTGGTGGATGGTGCTCCTCGGCATTCGCGCCAAGGGCCAGTGGCCGCCGTACCACGTGCTCGGTCGGGAGACGTTTCTGGTGCCGGTACGGTGGGTGGACGGTTGGCCTGTGGTCGACCCGGTCGAGGAGGTCATGGCCGCCCCCGCCGGCAGCCCGCCCGCGCTGGCTCCCTCCCCCGACGCTGGCGGGTACCGCGAGGACTTCGACGGCGGCGAACTGTCGCCGCGCTGGATCTCGGTGCGGCACCGGCCGAGGACGAGCCTGTCGCTCACCGAACGGCCGGGATGGCTCACCCTGCACGCCGACGGTACGACCCTCGACCGCGCCGGGGCGACGCTCGTCGCCCACCGGCAACTGCATCACGACTGCCGGGCCGCCGTCCGGGTCGATCCCGGTACCGGGCGGGCCGGGCTGACCCTGCGCCTGGACGAGGCCCACCACTACGACCTGGAGGTCGCCGACGGCACCGTACGGGTGATCGGCCGGGTCGGACCGTTCCGTCAGGTGTTCGGTGAGCGGCAGGTGCCGGCCGGGCCGGTCACGCTCACCATCTCCACCAGGACGCACGACCTGCTGCCGCCGACGGCGACCGCCGCCGACCAGGCGGCGACACCGGGAACCCCCTTCGGCGTACGCCCCGCCGCCTGCGACATGGTCACCTTCGTGGTGGACACCGAGCAGGGCCCCGTGGTGCTTGCCGAACTCGACGGCCGCTATCTGTCCACGGAGGTCGCCGCCGGCTTCACCGGCCGGGTCTTCGGCCTCTACGTCACCGACGGAAGTGCCGCCTTCGACTGGTTCGACTACCAGCCGGCGGCGACCGGCGCGCCGGGTGCGCCGACGACGCCGTGACCGAACGAGGACCGGCCGTGCGGGGCGAACCCCCCGCACGGCCGGTGTGGCTCGACTCGGTCAGCCTGCGGTGCAGGACCTGATCTGCGGTCGGGCGCTGGAGTTGCCGTTCATCATCGTGGTGAAGCCGAACGTGTTGCCGCTGCCGTTGGAGCGCATCGTCATCACGTTGCCGCTGCTGTCCCAGGTGGGGTTGCCACTCCAGGTGGAGGAGATCTTCTGCGGCGCGGTGATGGCGACGACCACCGACCAGGTGCTGGCCCCACTGACCGTCACGGAGGTGTTGTAGCGGTCGCCCCAGACCTGGCCGGGCGTCACCGTCGCGGTGCACCCGGCACCGGGCGGCGGAGTGGTCGGGTTGCCGGTGGGCGGCGCGGTGCCGTTGTTCAGCGCGGCGAGCACGGCGTCGTACGCCGGCTTCTTCTGGCCACTGCCGTTGAACAGCAGGGGGTTCTCGCTGGAACGCCACGAGTCGGAGTCGCGGATGCCCCACACGGTGATGCCCTTGCAGCGCGCGACGGCGAGGCAGTCGTTCACCACGTTGCGGTACGCGTCGGTCGGGGCGTTGCGGATGTCCAGTTCGGTGATGTGCACGTCGACGCCGAGGGCGGCGAAGCTGGACAGCGTGGTGCGGTAGTTGCTCGGGTAGTTCGAGCCACCGGTGAAGTGCGACTGCAGGCCGACGCAGTCGATCGGCACGCCGCGGCTCTTGAAGTCCTGGACCATCCGGTAGACGGCCTGGGTCTTGGCGTCGTTCCAGTTGTCGATGTTGTAGTCGTTGTAGCACAGGTCGGCGTTCGGGTCGGCCTGGCGCGCGGCCCGGAAGGCCGCCTCGATCCAGTCGTTGCCGGTGCGCTGGAGGTTCGAGTCACGGCGAGCGCCGCTCGACCCGTCCTGGAACGCCTCGTTCACCACGTCCCACCACTCGATCTGGCCGCGGAAGTGGGTGGCGACCTGGGTGACGTGGTTGAGCATGGCGTTGCGCAGCGTGGTGCCGGACATGTTCTGCATCCAGCCCGGCTGCTGCGAGTGCCACGCCAGAGTGTGTCCGCGGACCAGCATGCCCTGGCTACGGGCGTGCTGGACGAGCCGGTCGGCGTTGCCGTAGTTGAACTGCCCCTGGTTCGGCTGGAGCGCGTCGATCTTCATCTCGTTCTCGGCGGTGACCTGGTTGAACTCGCGGTTCAGGATGGTCGTGTACGCCGAGTCGTTGAGCCTGCTCACCGCGACCGCGGTGCCGAAGTAACGGCCGCGCTCCGCTGCGGAGGCACCGAGGGTGCTCGCGGCGCTGGCGCTGCCGGGCAGGACCACGGCGCCCGCGGTGGCGAGCAGGCCGACGGCGGCCGAGACGACGAGCGCGGCGCGCAGTCGCCTCGACCGTCCGGGTGCTCGGGAAGAGTTGGCCATGACGCTCCTTCCGGGGTCCGGTGGCCCGCGCTGGGCAGCATGAACCCGGACGTGTGTGTGCGAAGAGGATGGGTGAGGCGTATCCCGGCCAAAGGGATCGCATCGGCCTTACTGGGCCGAAGTATTGCAGCGAGATTTCACGCGCGTCAATGATTTCCGGAAGTTGGCCCGGAAGTTTCGGAGAGTTACTGGACACGCGACCTTTCGTCGCCGCGCCCGCAACGGTTGCTACCGGGCCGAGCAGGCGGGGTTCGTCCCACCACCGGTACCGGTGCCCTGGAAGCCGAACTCGGTCGACTGCCCGGCGGCGATGGAACCGTTGTAGCTGACGTTGCTGAAGGTGACCGCGCCACTGGAGCCGCTGCGCTGGGCGTTCCAGGTGTTGGTGACACTGGCGCCGGAGGGCAACGTCACGGCCACCGTCCAGCCGTTGACCGGGGCGGCACCGGCGGTGACCCGTACGGTGGCGACGAAGCCACCCGTCCACTGGTTGATCGAGATCGAAGCCGAGCAGGCACCACTCGCCGGTGGCGTGGTGGGCGGGGTCGTCGGAGGCGTGGTGGGTGGCGTCGTCGGTGGCGCGGAGGTGGGCGGTGTGGTCGGCGGTGTGGTCGGACCGTCGGCGAGGGTCGGCGTCTGCCAGTCCCGCCACTGCGACAGGTTGCCGGCCTTCCGGCTGGAGATCCGGAACACGCCCGTCGAGCTGCCGGTGTTGAGCAGGAACTTCTGGATGTTCTGCTGCAACGGGGTACGCCACTCAGGCCGGGAGGCGCAGTGCGTGCCGTCCTGGACGTCGGACCAGTAGCTGATGTTGTCACCGGCGCCGAGTGCCCGGTAGACCTCCGCTCCGGCCAGCGCGGCGACACTCGAGGATCGGGCGGCCAGCCAGTCGATGTGCGGATTGTCCATGATGAGCAGTCCACGCGGCGCCACCATGGCCACCGTCTGGTGCGTGTCGATCGGCAGGTTCGCCGGGTTGCCGGTGTACGACCCGAAGGCGTCGCCCAGCCACGGCTGCTCGCCGTACGCGCTGCTCAACGGCTGGGCGCCGGACTCGCCCGGGATGCCGCGGAAGATCGGCGAACCGGCACTGCCCGACTCGATCGGCATGGTCAGGGCGATGCGCTGGTCGAAGGCGCCCGTCACGAAGGCACCCTTGCCGTAGCGGGAGCAACCCGTGACGCCGGTCGCGTCCGCGCGCAGGATGGCGCCGCCCGACTGCTCGATCACGTCGATGATCCGGCTGACCCCCCAGGCCCAGGCGACCAGCAGTCCGCTGCTGCTGGACGAGCCGTAGATGCTGTAGAAGGCACCCTGCTTGTTGGTGCGGGGCGTGCCCTCCCGACCGACCGCGAGCGGGTCGTAGCTGATCACGGCAGCGCCGGCGGACCGGATGGTGGCGGTGTCCGCGCCGAACCCACCCAGCACCACCACGGCCGGATACGGCCCACTGCCGCCGCTGGGCAGTTGCACGCTCGCGGAGAAGCTGGCGGTACGGCCGTTGTGGGCCACGTTCACCGTGATGCTGGTGTTCGAGACCGTACCGCTGACGGTCTGCGGTTTCGCCGGCTTGTCGCCGTAGACGTACCGCTGCGCCAGTTGCTTGGTCTCCGCACGGTGACAACGCCAGTCGGCCTTGGCCGAGATCCGGCTGCCGTCGAGCCGCCGGAAGGGGTCGGGCAGCCTGGGGTTGGCCGAGGGCGTTCCGGGATTCGACGTCGGGCAGTCGACACCCTCGTCCTCGACCGAAGAGGCGGTCGTGAGCCCGGCGGCGGCCCGGGCCGCACCGCCCTCGGCCATCGACCAGGTCGCCGCCACGAGGGTGAGTGCCGTCACCGCCAGCACCGGTATCGAACGGTTACGGGAGCGGCCCAACCTGCTGATCACTCGGGCCCCCTTCGGGGAGACGGCGAGACACCATCGGACTCAATCGATCAATGTCGATAGACCTTGGGTAAGTTTCGAACACAAAAACGAAACATGTCAATATGGTTTCGGTGATTACCGGTCCCCGCCACCCGGTCGGCCCACCCCGACCGTGACTCACGGCACCCCCTCGCGGGCCGACCGGAACGACGACCCACCGGCGCGGCTCGGTGGCTGCCCGGACACACCCGCGACGAGCGGCGTGCCGCCAGGGCCGTTTACCCTTGATTCACCTCTGGTACATGATGGGTTCACCTAGGCGTGATCCGCCGTCGAGCCGGATGACCAGTCGCGAGCCGCCGACCACGACGGCATCGAGCGCGCCAAAAGTCCAGGTTGGCACCACATGACCATTGACCTACTTCAATGTGTGCCATTACGCTTCCCGGAATAGTTCCCGCAAGTTTACCGAGATTTTCGGTTGCGTTCGGTCGCCTGACCGCAGCTCGTGCCGACGAGATGAGACGGGGGCCGGCGCGGCAGCGATCCAGGAGGAAGACAGCAGATGTCGCAGCTCATCCTGTTCGCGATCGACATCGGCGCGGTGGTGCTACTCGTCTTCGGGCTCTACTTTCCGAGGCACCGCCGCCGCGATCTCGTGGTCGCCTACCTCGGCGTCAACGTCGGCGTCCTCGCGGTGGCCAGCGCGCTCAGCGCCAGCAACGTCGGCGCGGGGCTGGGGCTCGGGCTGGCGTTGTTCGGCGTACTGTCGATCATCCGCCTGCGGTCGACGGAGCTGGACCAGCACGAGGTCGCGTACTACTTCTCCGCCCTGGCGTTGGGCATCCTCGGCGCGTTGAGCACCACCTCGATCTGGCTCAGCGCCGGACTGATGGGTCTCCTGGTCGTGGTGATGTTCCTGGGTGACCACCCACGGCTGCTCCGCCACTACCGACACCAGATCATGGTGCTCGACTCGGCGGTGACCGACCACGTGACCCTCGTGGCCCAGTTGGAGCAACTGCTCGGCGCCCGCGTGCACGTCGCCACGGTGCAACGACTCGACCTGGTCAACGAGACCACCGTGGTCGACGTCCGGTACTCGGTCAAGGGCCGCTCCACCAGGGCGTCCGCGACTCCGGCGACGGCGGGAGCCGCCCGATGAGCATCCAGCCGATCACCGCGCCGCTGACGGCCATGGACCCGATCGGGCTGGCCGAACTCATCGACCGGGCCGCGCTGCAGACCCGGGTGGACCGCAAGTACCTCGTCCCCCTCGACCGGTTGCCCCACCTGCTGGACCAGCTCACCCCGTACGCGCGGGTGTTGGACATCGACGGCGCGCGGAGCTTCCGCTACGAGTCGGTCTACTTCGACACCCCGCTGCTGGCCAGCTACCACTGCGCGGCCTACCGGCGGCGACGCCGCTTCAAGGTACGTACCCGCACCTACCTCGACTCGGCGCAGTGCTGGCTCGAAGTCAAGATCAGTGGAGCGCGCGACAGCATCACCAAACACCGGTTGCCGTACGAGCCGCACCACCGCACGACCGTGGTCCCCGGCCGCGAGTTCGTCGACGAGGCGCTCGTGCGGGAGGCGATCTGCCCGCCCGCCGGCAGCGCCCTCGACCCGGTGCTGGTCACCAGCTACCGACGGGTGACGCTGCTGCTGCCGGCGACCGCCAGCCGGGTCACCATCGACACCGGGCTCTCCTGGCAGGCCGGCGACACCGCACTGCACCTGCCGGACCTGGCCGTGGTCGAGACCAAGACCAGCGCCGCCGCGTCGCCCGCCGACCGGCTGCTGTGGCAGCGCGGGCTGCGGCCCGCCCGCATCTCCAAGTACGCCACGGGCCTGGCGGCGCTGCGCCCGGAGCTGCCGGACTCGCCCTGGCGCCGGACACTCCGTCGGCACTTCCGCACCACCCCGTCGGTGGGCACGGCACCGACCGCCACCACCCACCGTCCCGTCCAGGAGGCATCGTGCGTCTGACCGACCCCAGCGTCGGCACCTCGACGGCACCCCGCTTGCGCATCGCGGGGATCGCGGCCGTCGCCATGCTGGTCACCGCGTTTCTCGTCCCGTCGCCGGCACCGGCCGGCGCCGAGCCCCTCGCCGACACGTCGAGTTCCACCACACCGGTCGACCGGACCGCCGCGGACGCCGCCGCCGCCGCGGACGCCGCCGAGGACCTGATCGGCGACATCGGCTTCTCGGTACCCAGTGGCACCTTCTCCGGCGAGGTCTCGGTGTCGCTGAGCACCACCGTCAGCGGTGCCCAGATCCGTTACACCACCGACGGAGCGCTGCCGAACGCACAGTCGCCCCTCTACTCCGGATCGGCGTTGCGGTTCACGCGTACGACGCAACTGCGGGCCCAGGCGTTCGTCGGGCAGACCGCCTCGGGTGCGCCGGGCACCGCCATGTACGTCGCGCGCAACACCAGCACCGCACACGACCTGCCGGTCGTCCTGATCGACTCGTACGGTGCCGGCCGGCCCGACCGGGAGTACTTCGACGCCACCACGATGATCTTCGAGCCGGGTGGCGGCAGCACCTCCCTGGCCGCCGCACCCACGGTGGCCACCCGGGCCGGGTTCCGGCTGCGCGGGCAGTCGTCGGCGATGTTCGCCAAGACGCCGTTCCGGCTCGAATTCTGGGACAACGCCGACGACGACGCCGACTACCCGGTGCTCGGTATGCCGGCCGACTCCGACTGGGTACTGCGCGGGCCGTTCAGCGACAAGTCCCTGATCCGGGAGGCGTTCGTCTACGACCTCGGCCGGCAGATGGGCCTGCCGGCGCCCCGGTACGCCTTCGCGGAGTTCTACCTGAACACCGACGCCGGCCCGGTCGGTTCCGACGACTACATGGGTGTCTACATGATCGTCGAGACGATCAAGAACTCCAAGGACCGTCTCGACCTCAAGCAGCTCCGCGAGGACGACGTGACCCTGCCGAGGATCACCGGCGGCTACATCTGGAAGTTCGAGTGGATGGCCGCCGAGGAGCCGACCCTGCCCTGCACCGGGCCGGCGGCGAGTTGCTGGAACTACCTCGAGGTCGCCGACCCGTCACCGCTGCAACCCGAGCAACGCGACTGGCTGCGCAACCACATCCAGGAGTTCCACAACGTGCTGCGGGCGCCCAACTTCGCCGATCCGACAACCGGGTACCGGGCGTACATCGACGTGGCTTCCTTCATCGACCAGCTCATCGTCAACGAGCTGAGCCGGGAGATGGACTCCTACATCCGCAGCGCCTACTTCTACAAGGACCGCGACACCAAGATCTTCGCCGGGCCGCTCTGGGACTACGACCTCAGTTTCGGCGTCGGCGGCTTCTTCCAGAACGACCAGACCGCCGGCTGGCAGTACCAGCAGATCCGCCAACCGGTGGCCAACGACTGGTACACGCAGTTGATGCGTGACCCGGCTTTCGTCAACGAGGTGCGGCTGCGCTGGCAGACGCTACGCCGGGGCCCGCTGTCCGACGCGTCGTTGCAGTCGCGGATCGACGCCCTCACCGGGCCGCTGGCCAACGGGGCACAGCGCAACTTCCAGCGCTGGCCCAACCTGAGCAACCGGAACGTCGGGCCGTTCATCACACCGACCGCGCCGACCTGGCAGGGACAGGTCCAGTACATGCGGGACTGGATGCTGCGCCGCGCGGCCTGGCTGGACTCGACCGCCGGCTGGGGCGGGTCCACCACTCCCCCGCCGACCACGCCCCCGCCGACCACCACTCCCCCGCCCACCACGCCGCCGCCGAGCAGCCCACCGCCCACCACGCCGCCGCCCGGCGCTGGCGGCTGCACGGCGACCTACACGGTGACCAACCAGTGGTCCGGCGGCTTCCAGGGCGAGGTACGGGTCACCGCGGGCGGTTCGGCGATCCGTGGCTGGACCGTGACCTGGACGTACCCGGCCGGGCAGACGGTCACGCAGGCATGGAACGCGACGGTCACCAGCCAGGGATCGACGGTGACCGCCCGCAACGTCAGCTACAACGGCAACCTCGTCGCCGGTGCCAGCACCACGTTCGGTTTCCTCGGCGCCACCACCGGCACATCCAGCACACCCACGCCGACCTGCACGGCTAGCTGATCAAAGCGACCGTCCGGCACCGGTCCGTCCAGCGGACCGGTGCCGGACATCGGGGTGGACGGTGGTTACGTCGACGCGACCCTGCCCTGACCGCACGGCGGGCCGTGGGTCCGGTTGGTGCCCCCCTCGTCGGGGGCACCAACCGGATGCTCAGGCGATCCGACGGACCTGCCACACGGCGAGACAGAGCAGGATCGCGGCGAGCGCGACGAAGACCCCGGTCTCGATGCCCTGGAACAACCAGTACCGGTCGGCCGGCTGGTAGAGCACCCAGTTGTACGCGCCCGCGCCGAACTCACCACCGCACGGCCCACCTGTCGGCGCGGTCGCGCCCGGTGGACACATGATCTGGGCGCCCGGCGCCACCATCGCTCCGCTGCCATCCCGGATGCCGTTCGAGATGGTCCAGGTACCCCGCAGCGCGGTCTCGTCCAGGCCGGCGGCGGAGACGAACGGCGTGGCGTGTTCACGGCCGGGCAGGTAGTGCGGCCGGGCCAGGACCGTCAGCGCCACGCGTACGGCGGCGAACCCGGCCAGGGTCACCGCCATGGCCGGCAGCATGCGGGGCCACACGGTGCCGGCGAAGACCCCGAGCGCGACCGCGAAGAGGGTGTAGCCGATCGGTGCCACGCCCTGCATGTCGAAGAAGAGCACGTCGAAGCGGCTCCGGCCACCGCCCGCCACCAGCGGCGACAGCCACCACGCCATGCCCAGCCCGTACCCGACGGCCGCGCCCAGCGTGAGCGCGCCGACCAGCCCGAACTTGGTCGCCGCCCACCGAGTTCGGCTGATCCCCTGCGTCCAGACGAACCGGTGGGTGCCCTGCTCGACCTCCCGGGAGACCAGCGGCGCGCCCCAGAAGAGCCCGACCAGCAGCGGCAGGACGAGGAAGAGGATGCCGACGAGCAGCGTCGTGTCGTGCTGGCTGTTGAACTGGTTGAAGGCCCGGACGCACTCAGCCGTCTCGGCGTCCTGGCGCAGGCACTGCGGCAGGCCGAGTTCGGCGAACCTGCCCCGGATCGCCAGCCCGGTCGGGACCAGCACGGCAGCCAGGACGGCGAGCCCGATCAGCGTGACCAGCGCCTGCCTGCGGTGCTGGCGCCAGGCGACCCACATCATGCCGGAACTCCCCACGCCTCGTGGCTGGCCGACGCCGTCTTGCCGTCGGTGAGATAGGCCAGGATCAGGTCCTCCAGGGTGACGTCGCGGACCGTCCACTCCGGGTCGATGGGGTCTCCGTCGCCTCGGACCAGCAGGGTCGACTGCCGGTCGGTGTGACTGGCCCGTACCACCGCCGCGACCCCGGCGATCGGACGCTCACCGGCCGCGCGCGGCCCGGTGAGCTGCCGGTGGTCGTCGAGCAGTTCCTCCACCGGGCCGGCGAGCTTCACCTCTGCGGAGTGCAGCACGATGAGGTAGTCGCAGACCCGTTCGAGGTCGCCGAGAATGTGCGAGGAGAGCAGTACCGTGGTGCCGGATTCGGCGACACTGCCCATCAGCGACTGCATGAACTCGCGGCGGGCGAGCGGATCCAGGCTGGCCACCGGCTCGTCGAGCAGCAACAGCCGGGGCCGCTTGGCCAGCGCGAGGGCGAGCGCCACCTGGGCCCGTTGCCCACCGGAAAGCTTGCCGACCGGCCGACCGGGCGAGATGCCCAGTTGCGCGAGCCGGGTCCGTACCAGGGTCGCGTCCCACCGCCGGTTGAGCCTGCCGCCCATGATGACCAGCTCTTCCGGCGTGAGGTCCCGATAGATCGGGGTGTCCTGCGCGACGAATCCGATCTCCGCCAGCAGCTCCGTGTTGCCGTACGGCACCTGACCGAAGACCCGTACCTCGCCGGCGTCCGGCCGGGACAGGCCAACCGCGAGGTGCAGCAACGTGCTCTTGCCGGCCCCGTTGGGCCCGACGAGCGCGGCGACCCGCCCGGCCGGCAGCCGCAGCGAGCAGTCGCGCAGCGCCCAGGTGCCGCCGTATTTTCGGCCGAGCCCGTCGGCCTCCAGCACCAACTCCATACCGCTTCCTCTCACGCGGGTTCCTCCGTCACCGAGGCGGGAAAGGTGGCCCGCATCGTCGTCGCCACCAGGGCGGTGACCTCCTCGGCCGTGAGCCCCACCGCCTGCGCCCGACGCACCCAGTCGACCAGCTCGGCGCGCAGCTCGGCCTGGTTGACCAGCGCCTCACGATGCAGTGACGCGGTGATGAACGTGCCGACACCGGGCCGCCCCTCCACCAGTCCTTCGAGCTCCAACTCGCGGTACGCCTTGAGCACCGTGTTGGGGTTGATCGCCAATGACTGGGCCACCTCGCGGACCTTCGGCAGCTGGTCGCCGGGCGCCAGCAACCCCACCCGTAACGCCTGTTTGACCTGCTGCACCAGCTGTACGTAGGTGTTCACCTTGGTCCGGCCGTCCAGTACGAATTCGATCACCGACGCTCCCTTACCTCTTGTACTACGGTGATAGTACAATAGGTAAGGGAGCGTCGAGCCGGTGACCGCGCCACCAGGGGCTTCCGGCACGATCGGCAGCATGGTGTTTCACGGGCTCGCGTACACCGCGACAACGCACGACCGGGCGGCGAGCCTGCGCGCCGACCCGGCTTGGGTCGCCGACCTGCTCGGCCGCGACGACAGCCAGGTGCTACCGATGTGGCGCGGCCGGCCACTGCTCACGGCCGACGGCCGGCCGGTGCGGCTCACCGGTCCGCCCGCCCGCACTCTGCTGGCGAGGGCCGGGCAGACCGCCTTGCTCGGCCTGGACGGCACCACGGCGAGTTTCGCCGCCGACCTCAGCGAGGTCGAGGAGACCGAGGCGCTGCGCCTGGGTGCCGCACAGGTCAGCGCCGACCTGCGCGCACTGGCCAGCACCCTGCCCGGCCCGGTCGCCGCGACCCTGGCGTACGCGCGCGGCCTGCTCCACTGGAACCGGCACGCCAGATACTGCGGCACCTGCGGCGCGAGCACGGTCAGTGCCGAAGCCGGTCACCTGCGGGTCTGCCAGGGGCCCGACTGCGGTCGGCAGCTGTTTCCCCGGATCGAGCCCGCCGTCATCGTGCTGGTGGAAGACCCCGGCCCGCGGCCACGCTGCCTGCTCGCCCGCCATCACGGTGCCGGCCCGGACGGCTTCTCGCTGCTCGCCGGCTTCGTCGAGATCGGCGAGAGCCTGGAGGGCGCCGTCCGCCGCGAGGTCGGCGAGGAGGCCGGGGTGACGGTCGGTGTGGTCACCTATCAGGGTTCCCAGGGCTGGCCCTTCCCCGCCGGCCTGATGGTCGGCTTCGTCGCCCGGGCCGTCGACGACACGATCGCCGTGGACGGACGGGAGCTGACGGAGGCCCGGTGGTTCACCCGCGCCGAGATCGTCGAGCGGATCCGTAACGGTCCCGGCTCGGGGCCGGCCGACTCCATCGGCGGTCGGCTGCTGCGCTCCTGGGCCGGGCTCGACCGGCCGCCGCTTCCGCACGCCGACTTCTGAGCCCCGGCCAGCACCGGACACCCCGCAAATGGCGTTCCGTGCGGACAGCGGGTTAGCCTGCCCTAACTCAGCGAGCGTGAGGCGGGGGCATGACACAGACCACGGGGCGACTGATCCGCCGGATGTTCTGGCGGCAGCGTCGCGACACCGCCCTGTGCGCCGCCTTCTGGTCACTGCACCAGCTGTGTGAGGCTCTGGTCCCGGTGGCCATCGGCCTGGTCATCGACCAGGCCGTCGGAACCGGGTCGACCTCGGCGATGCTCTGGTCCGTGCTGGGCATCTTCGCGCTGTTCACCGCCCTCACCATGGGCTGGCGGTCAGGCTTCTGGTTCCTGTCCCGGGCGGTCACCGAGGAGTCCCACGAGCTGCGGATGCGGGTGGTCCGGCGCGTGGTCGGTGGGCAGGGGATCAGGACCAGCCGCCAGAGCGGGGAGCTGCTCTCGATCGCCACCTCCGACACCCAGTCCGCCGCCGAGCTGCTCGAACTGGGCACCCGGGGGGTGAGCGCGCTGGTCGGGCTGACGGTGTCGACGGTCGTGCTGCTGCGGATCGACTGGTCGCTCGGGCTCGGCCTGGTGGTCGGCGTGCCGATCCTGGTGCTCGGGCTCAATGCGCTGGGCCCGGTCGTGGGACGCCGCACATCCGCGCAGCAGCAGGCGGTCGGTCGGGCCGCCGCCGTCGCGTCGGACCTGCTGCGCGGACTGCGACCACTGCGCGGGTTCGGTGGCGTCGACGAGGCCGTGCACCGCTACCGCACGGCCAGCCGGACGTCGTTGCGCGCCGGCATCGGCACGGTCAAGGCCGGTGCCACCTTCATCGGTGCGTCCACCTTCACCACCGGCCTGCTGATCACCGCAGTCGCCGCTCTGGCAGGCTGGTACGCCCTGGCCGGGCGGATCACGGTCGGCCAGCTCATCACGATCGTCGGGCTGGCCACCTTCCTCACCGATCCGGTACTCAATCTCGCCGACTGCGTCTTCCGGCTGGCCACGGCGCGGGCCAGCGCGGCCCGCGTGGCCGAGGTGCTCGCCGCACCGGAGCGGGTGCCGTCCGGGACACGGCCGGCCCAGCCGGGAGCGTTGCGCCTCGACCGGGTGCACGCGCCGGGCCTGGACGGCGTCGACCTCGCCGTGGCCCCCGGGGAGCTGCTCGGCATCGTCACCGCGGAGACCGGCACCGCCGACGACCTCACCGACCTGCTCGCGGGGGCACGGTCGCCGGAGCGGGGCGAGGTGCGGCTGGCCGGTACGCCGATGCGGGAGCTGGACCTCGCCTCGGTGCGCCGGACCGTGCTCGTCGAACCGCACGGGGTCGACCTGTTCGGCGCCACCCTGCGGGAGGTGCTCCAGACCGGCGACGACCGGGACGACACCGCCCTGCGCACCGCGCTGGCCGCGGCCTCCGTCGGTGACCTGCTCACCGACGACGCCGGATTCGACCGGGAACTCGTCGACCACGGCCTGAACCTCTCCGGCGGTCAGCGGCAGCGGCTCGCCCTCACCCGAGCGCTGCTGGCCGATCGACCGGTCACCGTCTTCCGGGACCCGACCACGGCGATCGACGCGGTCACCGAGCACGCCATCGCCGACGGCATCCGCGCGTACCGCAGCGCCGACGACCGGGCGACCGTACTGGTCACCACCAGCGCGCCGTTGCTCGACCGGTGCGACCGGGTCGTGTTCCTCCGCGCCGGCCGGGTGGCGGCGGTCGGGCGGCACCGGGACCTGCTCGCCGACTCGGCGTACGCGGAGGTGGTGCTGCGATGACCTCCGGTGCCACGATCCTGCCGGTGGCGACCGGCCGGGTGACGCTCGCCGCCTTCTGGCGTGCCCTGCGCCGCTACCCGACGCTCGCCTGGACGTCGGTGGCGGCGGCGACGGCGGCAAGTGTCGCGGCCGTCGTCGTGCCGATCCTGCTCGGCCGGCTGGTCGACCTGGTGGTGGCCGGCGGAACCGTCGGCTTGCTGCTGCTCACCTCGGCGTTCATCCTCGGCGCGGGCCTGGCCGCCGCCGTCCTCACCGGCACCGCCAACTGGCTGGTCACCGAGTGGGGCATGCGGGCCTGCGCCGATCTCCGCGAGGAGGTGCTGGACCGGGCGCTGCGGATGGACGCGACCCGGCTGGAGAGCGCCGGCTCCGGTGACGTGGCGTCCCGGGTCACCGAGGACGTGGAACGGGTGACCGACTCGGTGCGGCTGGCGGCCGGCATCTTCACCGCACTGGTCACCGTCGTCATCACCTTCGCCGGGTTCGCGACGCTCGACTGGCGCATCGCCGCCGCGTTCCTGGTCGTCTTCCCGGTGTACGTGCTGAGCCTGCGCCGTTTCGTGCCGCAGGCGAAACGGCTGTACGCCGCCGAGCGGGAAGCCGCGGCGGTGCGGACCCAGAGCCTGCTGACCACCTTCACCGGTGCCCGGACCGTGCACGCGTACGGCATGCAGGAGCGCCAGAGCCGACGGGTCGAGCTGACCTCCCGGCAGGCGGTGGTGGCCCGCCTGCGAGCGGTGCGCGGTTTCCTCTGGTTCGCGAACACGATGAACTACGCGGAGGCGCTCGGACTGACCGCCGTGCTGCTCACCGGCTTCCTGCTGGTACGGGCGGGCGACAGCACGGTCGGCGACGTCACCGCCGCCGCGCTGCTGTTCCACCGACTCTTCGGCCCGCTCGGCCTGTTGCTGATGTCGTTCAACGACGTCCAGTCGGCCGGCGCGGCGCTCGCCCGGCTCGTCGGTATCGCCGGGCTCGACGTACCCCGGCCGCGGCCGGCCGGACCGATTTCCGGACGGCTGCCGACGAGCGTGACCGCCAAGTCGGTGTGGCACCGCTACCCGGGCGGTCCCACCGTCGTGCGGGACGTCTCGATCGAGATCGCCGAGGGCGAGTCGTTGGCGATCGTCGGTGAGAGCGGAGCCGGCAAGACGACCCTCGCGGCCATCCTCGGTGGCGTCTTCCCCGCCGCCGAGGGCGAGGTGTGGCTGGGCGACCGTCCGATCGGTGAACTGTCCGCGGTCGAGCTGCGCCGCACCGTCGGCGTGGTCACCCAGGAGGTCCACGTCTTCGCCGGCACCCTCGCCGAGGACCTGCGGCTGGCCGCTCCGGACGCGACCGACGAGGAGCTGCACTCCGCGTTGCGGCTGGTCGAAGCCGACGGCTGGGTCACCGCCCTGCCCGACGGGTTGGCCACCCGGGTCGGCGACGGCGAACACCCGCTCACCGCCGGTCAGGCGCAACAGCTGGCACTGGCCCGGATCGCGCTGACCGACCCGCCGATCGTCGTCCTCGACGAGGCCAGCGCCGAGGCCGGCAGCGCGGGCGCGCGGCAGCTCGAACAGGCCAGCGCCGCCCTGACCCGGGGCCGCACGGCGGTGGTCGTCGCCCATCGGCTCAGCCAGGCGCACGCCTGCGACCGGATCGCCGTGATGGCGCACGGCCGGATCGTCGAGATCGGCACGCCGGAGGAGCTGATCGCGGCCGGCGGCCGGTACGCGGACCTCTGGTCGGCCTGGCGGCACTGAACCTCCGGCCCGCGGGGTCGACGGTCAGGCGCGCAGCAGCGGCAGCACCCGCCGGCCCAGCAGGTCGATCCCGCGCTGCGGGGTCAGGCCGTGCGGGGTGCCGAACTCCACCCGGCTCGCCCCGGCGTCGAAAACCGCCGCGGCCTGCGCGGCGACCTGCTCCGGGGTACCGGAGAACGCGAACAGGTCGAGCAGGTCGTCGCTGATCAGCGCGCCGGCCAGGTCGTCCTCGCGGCGGGTGACGTGCCGCTGGATGCGGGCCAGCAGCTCCGGGTCGACCTCGACGGTGGGATCGAGGGCGGCGACCACCGCGAGGTACATGGCGACCTCGGTCCGGGCCACCCGGCGGGCCAGCGCCCCGTCGGTGTCGACCACGGTGACCGCGCCGAGCACCACACCGGTGTCCCGACCCGAGGCCGCCTCGTCCAGCCACGCCCGCATCGTCTTGGCCATCGCCGGGTTCGCCGACCCGCCGACCTTCACCTCGTCGGCGAACGCGGCGGCCGTCCGGGCGGTCTGCTGGCCCCACGTGCCCACCAGCACCGGCACGTCCGGCCGGGCCGGGGTGTACCGCAGCGCGGTACCGGGGGCCACGGTGAACTCCCGGCCGACGAAACCGCCCTCGTCACCGGCGAGCAGCCGTCGGACGATCTGCACCGTCTCCGCGATGCGGCGCAACGGCCGGGTCTGCGCCACTCCCACCTGCTGCAACCAGGTGCCCCGGGCCAGGCCGAGGTACGCGCGGCCGTGCGAGGCCAGGTCGAGGGCGGCCACCTGACCGGCCACCTCCACCGGGTGCAGGGTGAACGGGTTGAGGCAGGCCGCGCCGAGCCGGATCCGGCGGGTGTGCCGGGCGGCCACCAGCAGCGGGAACAGCGGCGGTTGGTACATCAGGTCGCCGAAGACGGACAGCACGTCGAAGCCGTGCCGTTCGGCCAGCTCGGCCAGCACGGCGTACTCGTCGGCGGACTTGTCCGACTGCAGGCCGATGCCCACCAGGCGGGTCACGTCAGTTCCTCGGTGGGGATCTGCCGCCGGCCGGTGCGTTCGATACGCATGATGAGCCGTTCCTCCGGGTCGGGGCAGGCGACGTGGCTGTCCCGGGCCATCCAGTCCCCGTCGTCCAGGGCCCGCTGCTTGGCCGGCAGCAGCGGCAGACAGGCGGCCAGCGCGTACAGGCAGAAGTGCTGGCCCTCGGGGATGCGCAACCGGCACGACTCGGTCAGCTCCACGTGGTCGCCCGGCTTCATGCCGCACACCGAGCGTCCCTCGATGCGTTCCACCACGACCCGCAGGTCGTAGACGTCGGTGGTGGGCTGCTCGTCGCTCATCGCACGGCCTCCGCGTGGTGGTGCACGATCCGCCAGCCCGCGTCGTCGCGCCGCAGCACGTCGGTGACCCGGAAGCAGGTGTCCGGTCGGTCGTCGGCGTGCCGGGCGCGCAGCACGTACCGGACAAGCCCGGTGCCGTTCCACGACTCGGCGCGCAGCTGTTCCGGGGCGACGGTCACCGGTGCCGGGCCGGTGGCCTCGGCGGCCCGCCGGTCGCGCAGCGCGTCCAGCGCGGCCAGCCCGGTGAGCAGCCGATCGGCGTCGGATTCCCAGATGGTCAGGTCGGGGTGCAGGTGGGCGTCGAAGGCGGACCGATCCCCCAGTGATCGGTACATGTCGGTGATCGTGGCGGTGAGTTCGTCGATGCTCATCGGGGTCACTTCCGGTCGAGGGGGTCGGCAGCGGGTCGGAACGTCTCGGCGAGGCGGTCACGCAGCGGGTCCAGGCCCATCGGCCCGAGCGCCAGCGCGGTGTGGTGGAACCGTTTGCGGTCGAAGGCGGCGCCGGCGCGGCGCTCCGCGTCCTGGCGGGCCTGCTGCCACAGCCGCGCCCCGACCTTGAAGGCGAGCGCCTGCGCCGGCCAGCCGAGGTAGCGGTCGACCTCGAACCGGGCGGTCGCGGCGTCCAGCCCGGCGACCCGGGTGAGCAGGTCCACGGCCACCGGGTGGCTCCAGCGGGACGCGTCGGTGAACCCGTTGCCCGCCGGGATCGGCAGGTCGAGATGCAGGCCGAGGTCGACGACCACGCGGGCGGCCCGCCACATCTGCCCGTCCAGCATGCCGAGCCGTTCCGCCGGGCCGGCGTAGAGGCCGAGCTCGTCGGCGAGCCGCTCGGCGTAGTGCGCCCAGCCCTCGGCGTACCCGTGCACCTGACAGAGCGTGCGCTGCCACGGGTGCAGGTCGGCGGTGGTGAGCGTGATGGCGTGCTGGAGGTGGTGGCCGGGCAGCCCTTCGTGGCAGAGCGTGCCGACATGCCGCCACACCGGCACCGTTGACTCCCCCGGCGGCACCGACCACCAGATGCCACCGGGGCGGGTCAGCCGCGCGTCGGGTGGGGTGTAGTACATGACCCCGGAGGTGGCCGGACTGATCCGGCACACCACCCGGCGGGTGGCGGCGGGGATGTCGAAGTGCGTCCCGTCGAGCAGGTCCGTCGTCAGCGCGGTCCGCCTGGTCAGCCACTCCTCCAGGGCGGGACCGACCGGCACCCGGCCGTCCGGGTCGGCGTCCAGCGCCGTCCGGGCGGCGGCCACGTCCGGATGGCCGCAGGCGGCCGCCGCCGCCCGCAGTTCGGCGGCGGTGCGGGACAGTTCCGCCCAGCCGTACTCGTACAACTCGTCCAGGTCGACGGTGGCGCCGAGGAAGGCGCGCGCGGTGACCTGGTAGAGGTCGCGGCCCACGCCGTCGGTGTCGGTGGCGGCGGGAGCCAGATCGGTACGCAGGAACGTGGCGAACCCCGCCGTGGCGGCGGTGGCCCGCCGGACTCCCTCGGCCAGCCGCCCGGCCAGCGGCCCGCCCCGGTGACCGGCGACGAGACCGCCGAAGAAGTCGGTGTCGACCCAGGCGGCGCACTGATCGGCGACGGTCAGCACCTGCCGGCGAGCGGCCACCTGACCACGCCCGGCGGAGCGACGCAGCGTGGCGGCGTACTGATCGAGGGTGGTGGGCAGCCGGTGGAGGTGGTCGGCGACCACGGCCCAGTCGTCGACGGTGGTCCGGGGCAGGTTGTCGAACACCTGCCGGGCCAGGTGCACCGGGGTGGCGAGCGGGGCGAGCAGCCGGGTGGTGAAGCCGGCGTCGTGCAGCGCCACCTCGCTGGCCAGCCGGTCGGCCAGGGCACCGGCGAGGGCACGTTCGGCCGGGACGGTCACCGTGGCGGTGGTCACGGCGGTCGCGGTCACGCGGGCCAGCTCGACGCGGGCGTCGAAGCCGTCCGGCGACAGGTCGGCCAGCCGCCACTGCGGCGTACGTCCGGCCGCCTCGGCGGCCTCCGGGTCGAGCGTGGCGAGGCCGCTGAGGTACCCGTCGGCGACCGTGGTGATGTCGGTCATCGGGGCGCCCGGAAGCGGTGGTGGTCGTCGCGGTAGACGACGCCGCCCTTGACGACCGTGTGCAGGGTGCGCAACGCGGAGACGGAACGGGTCGGGTCGTCGCGCAGCACCAGCAGGTCGGCGTGCTTGCCGGCCTCGACGCTGCCGAGCGTGTCGGCCCGGTCGAGCCATTCGGCGGGCCGGATGGTGGCGGCCTTCAGCGCCTCGGCGACCGGCATCCCGGCGTCCACCATGAACTCCAGCTCACGCACGGTCGCGCTGGTCTCGTCGTAGCCGGCGTGCGGCGGCATGTCGCTGCCCAGGGCGATCGGCACCCCGTTGCGGATGGCGTGCTGGAGGCTCTCCCAGTGCCGGGGGCCGGCGGCCAGCGCCCGGTCCATCAGCCAGCCGGGCACCCCGGAGTCGCGGAAGAACTGTTCGCAGCGGCTCACCACGATGGTGGGCACGTACCAGACGCCTCGGTCGGCCATCAGGCGGGTGACCTCGTCGGTCAGTTCGTAGCCGTGTTCCACGCAGTCCAGGCCGAGTTCGACGGCCCGGCGTACGGTGTCGGCCGGTCCGGCGTGCGCGGTGACCTTGCGCCCCCAGTCGTGGGCGACCCGGATGACGGCGGCCATCTCGTCGTCGAGCAGCTGTGGGGTGTCGATCGCCTCGAACTGACCGGCGATCCCGCCGGAGATACAGACTTTGATCAGGTCGGCGCCGGCCCGGATCTGCGCCCGGGTCAGCCGGCGGAAGCCGTCGGCGCCGTCGGCCTCCAGGGCGTCGGCCTCCCAGCCGTGGCCGCCGGTGCAGCACAACGCGTGCCCGGCGGTGAAGATCCGGGGGCCGTCCACCGCGCCGGCCTCGATGCCCCGGCGCAGCGCGAAGTCGGCGTAGCGTCCCTCGCCGACCAGTCGGGCGGTGGTGACCCCGGCGTGCAGGGTGCGTCGGGCCGAGTCGGCCATCAGCAGCACCAGTTCGGCCAGGTTGGACCGGTGCACCGTGTCGGCGAGATGGCCGGGCAGCCCGAGGGAGAGGTGTACGTGCATGTTGGTCAGGCCGGGCATCACCACGTCGCCGCCGAGGTCGACCACGCGGGCGTCGCCGGCCTCGGCGAGCACGTCGTCGACGGCCCCCACCGCCTTGATCATCCCGTCGGCGCCGATCCGGACTCCCCGGTCGGGCTGGAGGTGGTCGGCGACGCCGTCGTAGAGGGCGAGGTTGACCAGGACCTGTTCGGTGGCGGTGTGCATGACGACGTCCTCAGTTCGCGGGCACGGTGGCCGGGGCCATCGTGGGATCGTTGAGCCAGCAGGCGGCGCTGCGTCCGCCGAGGTCGAGGGTTGGTGGCTGGTCGCCGCAGGGGGCGAAGGCGTGCGGGCAGCGTGGCCGGAACCGGCAGCCGGTGGGGGCGTTGGCGGGGTCGGGCACCTCACCGGCCAGGGTGGCGGGCAACTGCGGGGTGGGGCCGATGCGGGGCACCGCGTCGACGAGCGCCCGGGTGTAGGGGTGTCGCGGACTGCGCCACAGCTCGCGGGTGGGCGCGCTCTCCACGATGCGGCCCAGGTACATCACGGCGGTGATGTCGGCGATCTCGTGCACCAGGGCGAGGTCGTGGGAGATGAACAGCATGCCCATGTCGAGGTCGCGGACCAGCCCGACGAGCAGGTTGACCACCTGCGCCTGGGATGAGGCGTCGAGAGCGGTGACTGGTTCGTCGGCGATGATCATCCGTGGTTGCGGGGCGAGGGCCCGGGCGATGGCGAGGCGTTGCCGCTGACCGCCGGAGAACTGGTGCGGGTACCGTTCGGCGGCCGTGCTCGGCATGCCGACGCGGTCCAGCAACTCACGCACCCGGTTGCGGCGGGCCGCCGGACCGGTCACCGTCGCCGGGACGCCGTCGAGCAGTTGCGCGCCGATGGTGCGCCGGGGATTCAGCGACGCGTACGGGTTCTGGAAGACCATCTGCAGGCCGATCTCGGTGTCCGGTCGGCGTCGCCAGCCCAGCGGCGTGACCGGCTGCCCGGCGAAGCGGACCGTCCCGGCGCTGGGCGGGGTCAACCCCACGGCCACCCGGGCCAGCGACGACTTGCCGCAGCCGGACTCGCCGACCAGGCCGACGATCTGCCCGGCCGCCACGTCCAGGCTGACCCCGGCGACCGCGAGCACCCGGCCGCGTCCCCGCGAGCGGTACTCGACCTCGACGTCGCTGATGTCCAGCAGGCCGGTCATCGGGCGGTCACCTCCAGGTGCGGGCGGACCACGCAGGCCACCGACCGGTCGGCCGCCACCGGAGCCAGGGGCGGTGGTGCGGTGCCGCAGGCCGGCTCGGCGTACCCGCAGCGGGGTTGGAACGGGCAGCCCGGCGGCGCCTCGCCCGGGGCCGGTGGGGCGCCGGGGATGGGCCGCAGCGTGCCGACGGCCTGGGTGCCGTGCGGTCGGGCGCCCAGCAGCGCCGCCGTGTACGGGTGGGTGGGCGCGGTGAGCAGCGCCCCGGTGGGGCCGGTCTCCACCACGCGACCGGCGTAGAAGACGTAGCCACGGGTGGTCAACGCGCTGAGCACCCCCAGGTCGTGGGTGATGAAGGCGACGGCCAGCCCGGTCTCGGCGCGCAGCCGGTCGAGCAGGGCGAGGATGCCGGCCTGCACGGTGACGTCGAGGGCGGTGGTCGGTTCGTCGGCGATCAGGAGTCGAGGTCGCGCGGCCAGCGCGATGGCGATGGCGGCCCGTTGCCGCATGCCACCGGAGAACTGGTGCGGGTAGGCGCGCAGGGCCCGCTCCGGGTCGGGAATCCGCACCTGGTCGAGCAGTTCCACCGCCCGGCGCGTCGCGGACCGCCGGTCCATCCGCAGGTGCACCCGCATGTGTTCGGTGAGCTGACGGCCGACGGTGAGCATCGGGTGCAGGGCGGCGGACGGGTCCTGGAAGACCATGGCGATGCCCGCGCCCCGGATCCGCTGCCAGCCGTGGTTGTCCAGGCCGAGCAGATCGGTGCCGGCGAACCGCGCCGTGCCGGTGACGGAGGCGCCGGCCGGGAGCAGGCCGAGCAGGGTCTGTGCGGTGAGGCTCTTGCCGCAGCCGCTCTCGCCGGCGATGCCGACGAGTTCACCCTCGCCGACGCTGAGCGACACGTCGTGCAGGATCGGCAGCGGCCCGCGCGGACCGGGCAGGGTCACCGCGAGGGAGTCGACGTCGAGCAGCGGCGCCATCTCAGCGTCCCTTCGCATAGCGGGGGTCGAGCCGGTCGCGCAGCGCGTCGCCGAGCACGTTGAAGGCCATCACGACGGTGAGGATGGCCAGGCCGGGGAAGACGCTGACCCACCACATCGACAGGTCCTGGGAGCCGAGCGCGACCATCGAGCCCCACTCGGCGGCGGGTGGGCGCGGCCCGAGCCCCAGGAAGGAGAGCGCGGCGAGCAGCAGCACCGCGTTGCCGAGTTCCAGGGTGGCCAGCACGATCGCCGGACCGATGCTGTTGGGCAGCACGTCGCGGCGCAGTGCCCGGACCGGTCCGACGCCGAGCAGTCGGGCGGCGTTGAGGTAGTCGTCGCCCCGCATGCTGAGTACGGCGCTGCGGATGACCCGGGCGTAGACCGGCCAGGAGACGATGACCAGCGCCAGCACCGCGTTGCGGGTGTTCGGGCCGAAGGCGGCGGTGACCGCCATGGCGAGGATGATCTGCGGGAAGGCGAAGACCAGGTCGGTCAGTCGCATCAACGCCTCGTCGGCGAGCCGGCCCAGATATCCGGCGACCAGCCCGAGCAGGCCGCCCACGAGCAGGGCCAGCGAGACGATGGCCAGCGCCAGCGGGATCGACAACCGGGCACCGTACACGACCCGGCTGAAGATGTCCCGGCCGAGGGAGTCGGTGCCGAACCAGTGCGCCGCCGAGGGGGCCGCGTAGGTGTCCGCGCTCTGGGCGAGCGGGTCGTACGGGGCGACGA
The DNA here is from genome assembly GCF_036689795.1 of Micromonospora palythoicola. Taxonomy (NCBI): domain Bacteria; kingdom Bacillati; phylum Actinomycetota; class Actinomycetes; order Micromonosporales; family Micromonosporaceae; genus Micromonospora; species Micromonospora palythoicola. The sequence goes on from NZ_JBAGKI010000019.1 coordinate 68,054, forward strand.
GCGGGGCGAGGATCGCCACCAGCAGCCAGCCACCGAGGATGGTGAGCGCGACCACGGCGATGGGCTGTCGCCAGACCGGCCGGCCGGTCGAGCCGCCGCGCAGCCTACCGAGCCAGCGACGGCGGGTCAGCGCCCGGTCCACCTTCGGGTCGGGGGCCACCGGATCGGGTGCGATCATCGTCATGACAGGCGGATCCTCGGGTCGATGAGCCCGTACAGCAGGTCGACGGTCAGGTTGACAAGCGTGTAGACCAGCGCCACGAACAGGCTGACCCCGAGGATCGCGGGCAGGTCGAGGGCGGTGGCGCTGCGGTAGGCGTACTGACCGACGCCGGGCCAGCCGAAGATGCTCTCCACCAGCACCGTCCCGGACAGCAGCGACGCGAAGGCCAGGCCGGACACGGTGACCACCGGGACCAGGCCGGCGCGCAGCAGGTGCCGGCGCAGCACCACCCGGGTCGGCAGACCCTTGGCGTACGCGGCCCGGATGTAGTCCTGCTGGAGCACCTCCAGCATGGCGGAGCGGACGAAGCGGACCAGCAGCGCCACGGTCAGCGAGGTCAGCACCAGCACCGGCAGGGTCAGGTGCTGTGCCGCGTCCCAGGCCACGTCCCACTGACCGGCCAGCGCCGCGTCCACCGTGTACATGCCGGTGACCGTGGGCGGCGGGCTGAAGCCGGTGGACAGCCGGCCACCGCTTGGGGCCAGGCCGAGTTGGTAGAAGAAAACGTAGAGCACCACGAGCGAGAGCCAGAACGGTGGCGTGGAGAGCCCGAGCAGGGCGGCGACCCGGACGATCTGGTCGGTGACCCGGCCGTTGCGCACCGCGGCGAGCATGCCGATCCCGGTGCCGATCAGCAGCGCCAGCACCATGGTGGGGATGGCCAGTTCCATCGTCGCCGGTACGTACCGCACCAGGTCGTCCAGGACCGCCCGGCCGGTCTGCTGGGAGATGCCCAGGTCGCCGCGGACCAGGTTGCCCAGGTAGTGCAGGTACTGCTGCCACAGCGGCTGGTCCAGCCCCCACTTCTCGCGGAAGGCGGCCACCGTGGCCGGGTCGTTGAGGGCCTGGTCGGACAGGTTGGCGGTGACCGGGTCACCGGGTACCACGTTGACCAGCCCGAACGTCACCACGGTGACGCCCAGCAGCAGTCCGGCGGTGATCGCCAGCCGCTTGGCCAGGAAGGCGAGCAGCGGGTGGGCGCGGCGGGGCCGGGGCGCGGTCGTGGTGACCGCGCCCGGCTCGCCGTTGTGGACCGTCGTCATGGTGCTCCGACTACCGACGACCGACCGCGGCCACGTCGACCTGCCAGCCGGCGGCGGAGTAGTCCGCGCCGGTCAGGTCGGCGGTCGCCACCACCGTGGAGGAGTTGCTGGCCAGCACGATGTACGGGGAGGACTGGTTCATCAGCCGCTGCCACTCCTGCATGGCGGTGGCCCGGGCCGCGAGGTCGAGGGTCTCGGTGACCTTCTCACCGGCGGCCACGATCGCCGGGTCGGCCCGCTCGACGGTCCAGCCCGAGCGCAGCGCGGTGGCCTGACCGGGTGCCATGTTGTTGATCAGCGAGTCGGCGACCGGGTAGTTCAGGCTCTGCGGGGTGAAGCCCAGCGGCGACTTACCGCTGCGCATCTCGTCGAGGAAGGTGGTAAGTGGCTGCGGGTTCAACTCCAGCGTGATGCCGGCCTCGGCGGCGTCGCCCTGCACCTTGGTGGCGACGGTACCCAGGTCCACGCCCTTGTAGGTGATGGCCGGGTAGTTGAACTTGACTGTCGGGTCGGTCAGCCCGGCCTCGGCGAGCAGCGCCTTGGCCTTCGCCACGTCCCGGGTGGACGCCTCGCTCGCCGGCAGGGTGCCGGGGAAGGCCGGCGCGACCAGGCCGGCGCCGGGCGCGGCACCCTCGCCGTACAGGGCGGCGATGCCCTGGTAGTCGATGGCGGCGCGCAGCGCCTGGTTGAACTTCGGGTTGGCGGTCACCGCCGAGACCGCCGGGTCGGCGTTGAGGAAGAGGAAGTAGACGGTGTCCTGCACGCCGGAGGTCTGCAGGCTCTCCGGCAGTCCGTCGAGCAGCTTGCCGGAGATGTCCAGCGAGATCTCGGCGCTCTCGGCACGCTGCATGGTCAGCTTCTGGGTCTGCACGTCCATGTTGCGCAGCACCACCCGCTCGAACTGCGGCTTGTCGCCCCAGTAGTTCGGGTTGGCCTCCAGCACCACCTGCGACTCCGGCTCGTACGACTTCAGCACGTACGGGCCGCTGCCGATCGAGTTGGTGTCGAGGTACTGCTGGGCGGTGTCGCCCTGCGCGGCGTCCGCGCCGTCCTTGGCGCCGTTGTCCCGGGCGACCTCGGCGTTGAGCACGCCGGTGGACGGCATCGCCAGCACCACCGGCACGTTCGGGTTGGGCGTGGCGGAGGTGACCACGACGGTGCTGTCGTCGGTCTTGCTGACGCTCAGCTCGCTCACGGTTACCGCCGGGCTGCCCTTGATGTTCTTCAACCGGTTGAGGGAGAACACCACGTCGTCGGCGGTGAGCGGGCTGCCGTCGGCGAAGGTCACGCCGGAGCGCAGCTTGAAGGTGAAGGTCTTCGCGTCCGGGGACGCCTCGTACGACTCGGCCAGCGCCGGTACGGGTTTGCCGACATCGGACCCCTCGAAGGTGAGCAGGGTGTCGTAGAGGGCGTGCACGGCGGTCAGACCGGTGGCCTCGTAGACGCGGCCGGGGTCGAGGGTCTTGAGCACGAACGACGTGTTGACGGTGAGGGTCTTGGCCTCACCGTCGTTCGCGTTGCCACCGCTGCCGCCGGCGGTGCAGGCGGTGGTGGAGATGACGGCCAGCGTCGCCAGAGCGAGCGCTCCGGTGCGGAGCCGGCGGGGGGACACCGACATGCTGTTCCTACCTTCGTATGGCGCGGCCCGCTGCGCGGGATCCGCGGGGCATCGACGTCCGGCGGCACCCCCACCGGCCGGGCCCAGACGGCCGGTGACGGTGTTCCGGGTTCTCAGGGGTGCGTCGGGTTCTCGGGGTGCGTCGTCGCAGGGTTGGATGTAGTCCGGACTCGCATTCGTCCGGTTCGTGTCTGGACGCGGCTTGTCCACCAGTACCAAACAGCGCCGGCCTCTTGTTTGACCACCCTAAACAGAGCCGTGTAGCTTGGTCAAACATTTTTAGTCACACTGTTATCGGATCGAGGTTCACATGCTCGGTGACCGGCTCCGCGTCCTGCGCCAGCAGCACTCCCTCACGCTGCGGCAGCTCGCCACAGCCGCCGACGTGTCACCCGCTTTGCTGAGTCAGATCGAGAACGGGGCGACCGACCCGAGCCTGGCCACCCTGCGCAAGCTCGCGCAGGTCTTCGACACCTCGATCGCCGAGCTGTTCTCCGAACCGGAGGCACCGGCGGTGCACATCAGCCGGGCCGGCAGCCGCAGCCTGCTCACCGCTCCGCCGGGCCAGATCACCTACGAACGCCTCACCCCCGGGCGCGGCGATCTCGAGGTGCTCCAGGCCCACCTCGCCCCGGGCGACGCCAGCTCGGCCGAGCCGTGGGCGCACCCCTCCACCGAGTGCGCCATCGTCATCAGCGGCGAGGTGGTCGCCGACATCGGCGGCGAGGCGTACACCCTCACCACCGGCGAGGCCGTCACCTTCGACTCACGCCTGGCCCACCTCTACCGCAACGCCAGCGACCAGCCGGCCCACCTGATCATCGCGGTCACCCCGCCCAACCCCTGACCAGACCTCGGGGCAGCGCGGGCGGGGCCTGTCGCGACGCCCGCACCGGTCGCTACTGTCTTCCGCGTGGATCTGGACGACATCGCCACCCGGCTCGGCGTACCCGTCGAGGACGTCGACCGCGTGCACCGGCTCGCCGGCGACCATCCGTCGGCGCCGGTGCCCGCCCGAGCAGACGCGCCTGCCCTGCTCGACCGGCTCGCGGTGCGACCGGACGACGCCGCCGAGATCCTGGCGGGCTGGCCCGACCCCGACTCCAGCCAGTGGACCCCCGAGCTGCGCTGGCTGCTCGACCGTTCGATCGCCCTGGTTCGCGCCGATCTCGGGGGCCACGAGTGGCTGCCGCCCGGTCCGGTGCTGCCACGAGAGCGGGGGCCCGCGTGGCGGCACCTCTACGTCTACACGTACCTGGCCCTGGTCGAGGTGGTCCGGGAGTACCACCGTGACCACGGTGTCCCCGACACCGTCTCCTGGCTGACCCTCGCGGACCTGGGTCGCAACCTCGCGATCGACCGGCGGATGCGGGGCGAGGGCTGGTCGGTCATGCAGAGCTGGCTGACGCTGCACGTGCGCGGCAGCGTCTACGAACTCGGCCGGCTCCAGCACCATCGCGGCGGCACCGCCATCGAACTGCACATCCCCGACTCGGGGCCGCTGACCCCGGCGGCGGTCGAGGCGTCACTAGACGAGGCCCGCGCGTTCTTTCCACGCCACTTCCCCGACGAGCACTACCCGGCGTTCGCCTGCGGCTCCTGGCTGCTCGACCCGCAGCTGCGGGAGTACCTGCCGGCGGACTCCAACATCGTCCGCTTCCAGCGACGATTCGAGCTGGAGCCCTATCAGGAGCCGGACGGGCTCGACGCCGACGTCGAAGTGGTGCGGTTCGTGTTCCGTACCCTGACCACTCCGCTGGACCAGCTGCCGCGCGACACCGTGCTGCAACGCGCCGTCATCGACCACCTGAAGGCGGGCCGCCACTGGCGGTGGTGCCGCGGCCGCTTCCCGATCGAGCCGGTCCGCTGACTCGCGCGGGTCGGCGCAGGACCGGAGGACCGCAGCGTACGCCAGCGCCACCGGCGGACACCACCAGAGCGGAAGCCGGCTCGGCGGCCGGGCCCGGGCGCGGACCGGGGTGGGATCCGCGCCCGGACAGGCCGTACCGGTCAGCCCAGGGTGCAGGCCGCGCCGTTGAGGGTGAACGAACCCGGTTCGGCGGTGTTGCCGGTGTGGGTGGCCTGGAAGCCGATGCCGACCGACGCGTTCGGAGCGATGGTGCCGTTGTAGGAGACGTTCCGCGCGGTCACCTGCCCGGAGGTCGGTGAGTAGCTGGCGTTCCAGCCGCCGGTGATGGTCTGCCCGCCGGGCAGCGTGAAGACCAACGACCAGCCGTTGATCGTGGAACTGCCGGTGTTGGTGATGGTGATCTGCTCGGTCAGGCCGGTGTTCCAGGCGTTGACCTCGGCGGTGACCCGGCACGCCCCGCCACCGGGCGGCGGCGTGGTCGGGCTCGGGGGCGGGGTGGTCGGGTTCGGCGGCGGAGTGGTCGGGCTCGGCGGCGGGGTGGTGCCGCTGCCGAACTGGGTGAAGAAGCGCCAGGTCTCGCCCGGCAGCCAGGTCCGGGAGCCGCTGTCGCCGGGTGCGCCGTCCTGCGGTGCGGCGATGTGTCCCTCGTCGAAGGCCGCCCAGACCACCGGGTAGCCGGACGCGCAGCCGGAGTACGTGGTGCTGCGGTGGGTGAGGCTGCCCTGCGACGGTTCCGGCGGGTTCTGCGCGGTGCAGCCGTTGTTGCGGACGAACCGGTCCCGCAGCGACCGCCCGTTGGAGATGTTGAGCACGCTGTCACGGATGCCGTGCGCCCCGAAGTAGGCGACCGGCTGGGTGCCGCCACTGCATCCACTCAGCTGCGCACCGCCGTAGACGGCGACGGCGCGGAAGATGTTCGGCCGGGCACAGGCGACGGCGTAGCTCATGGCGCCGCCGTAGCTGAACCCGAGCGCGAAGCGCTGGGTGGTCTCGACACAGAGGTCGCCCTCGATCTGCCGGAGCATGTCGTCGACGAATGTGACGTCCTCGCCACCGGAGTTGGCCCAGCCGCTGTTGAGGCCCTGCGGCGCGACGAAGATGGTGCTGTTGTTCGACAGCGGCAACAGTCCGTAGTAGGCCCAGGTGTCGCGCTGCACGGTCTGGCCGGTGGCGACGTCGGTCGCCGAGCCGTTGAGCCAGTGGAACCCGAACACCAGTCGGTACGGGTGGTTGTTGTTGTAGTTGTCCGGCACCCGCAGGATGTAGCTGCGGTTCTTGCCGCTGCTCTGGATGGTGTGCGTACCGCTGCGCAGGGTGGGTGCCTTGCCGCAACCGGCGGTCGCGGCCAGGATGCCCGACTGGGCGGCCGGGACACTGCCGGGGTTCGCGCTCAGCGCCGTGCCGGCGGCGGCCAGCACCATCAGCGCCGCGAGCGCGACCGGCCCGAAGATCGATTTACGCCTGGACATCGTGACTCCATTCCGCGCCCGGTGTGGACGCGCGGCGGTGCGGCGCATCGCGGTGGTGGCTGCCGGGAACGGCCGGCGTACCGCGGGACGCGCCTGGGTACGGTGCGGCGCCGGACCGGGTGGTCAGGTCGGGTGGGCGCACCCGGGCGGCGGTGGTGCGACGTGTGCCAGGCTCCCGCGCGTACCGTCAGCCGCCCTGAAACCGGGCGGGGGACGTCGGAGCGTGCCCTTCGCTCCTGACTCCGCAACGTAGTGGGTGAGCGATAACATCGCAAGACGTAAATATGTCCGACTGCTGGCATAGCATGTGGTCGATGCTCGCCACCCCCTGGCGGAATCGAGCCACCGAAGGGAGACGCCCGTGCGTCGGTCCCCCTGTCTGCTCGCCTTGCTCGGCACCGCGCTGTCCGGCGCAGTGGTGCTGTCCGCCGCACCGGCGGCGGCGCGGCCCGCACCCGCCAGCACACCGGGCATCGTGGTCGTCGACGGCATGACCCAACCGGTGTTCTCGCTCGCCGACGCCATCGAGGAGCGGGTGTACGTCGAGACCACCGTGGACACCGACCACGACGGCCGGCCCGACCGGGTGGCGATCGACATCTCCCGTCCACGGGAGACCGCCACCGAAGGGTTCAAGGTGCCGGTCATCTTCGAGCACAGTCCGTACCGCAAGGACGTCTGGTACGACGTGCCCTACCCGAGCGTGCTGGTCGACGAGCTGCCGCAGAACGGCATCGACCGCCGGTCCGGCCGGCGGACGTCCGACGTGCAGCTGCGGCGGGCGGCGGCGAAGGCCAACCTGCCCGGTTCGCTCGACGACTACTACGTGCCCCGGGGTTACGCGGTCGTGCTCGGGCAGAGCGTCGGCACCGGCGATTCCGACGGCTGCCCGACCAGCGGCGACCGGGCCGAGACGCTCGGCACCCGAGCGGTGATCGACTGGCTGAACGGGCGGGCGAAGGGATACGACGCGGCCGGCGCGCCGGTCACCGCCGGCTGGACCACCGGTGCCGTCGGCATGACCGGCGTCTCCTACAACGGCACGCTGCCCAACCAGGTGGCCACCACCGGCGTCCCGGGGCTGCGGACCATCGTGCCGGTGGCCGCCATCAGCAGCTGGTACGACTACTACCGGGCCAACGGCCTGGTGGTGGCGCCGGGGACGTACCAGGGCGAGGACACCGACGTGCTGGCCGGGTTCACCGCCGGTCAGTCTCGGGCGCAGGGACGCTGCGAAGACGAGATCGCGGAGCTGACCGCCCGGCAGGACCGGGTCACCGGCGACTACTCGGCGTTCTGGCGCGACCGTGATCATCTCGATGCCCGGAAGGTGCGGGCCAGCGTGCTCGTCGTGCACGGTCTGAACGACTGGAACGTCAAGACCGAGCACTTCGCCGGCTGGTGGGACGAGTTGGCCCGGCACCGCGTACCGCGCAAGATCTGGCTGCACCAGGGCGGGCACGGCGGGCCGGGCAACGCCGCGTCGGTGACCCTGCCCGACGGCCGCACCTGGACCTGGAAGCAGACCGAGAACCGCTGGTTCGACCACTGGCTGTGGCAGGTGCCCAACGGGATCATGGACGAGCCGACCGCCGTGGTGCAGCGCGAGGACCGGGTCTACACGACGTACGCCAACTGGCCCGACCCGGGCAGCCGGGAGGTCGCGCTGCGGCTGGCCGCCACCGACGCCGCCACGGTCGGCACGCTCACCTCCGCCCGGGCGCCGAGGCGCGCCGTCGAGCAACGTTTCGTCGACGAGGGTCGCACCGTCCACCCGGACACCCTGGTCGCCGATCCGGGCACGGCCAGCCCGCACCGACTGGCCTACCTGTCGCCCACGCTGCCCCGCGACGCCCGCATGTCCGGCCGTCCGGAGCTGCGGCTGCGGCTCGCGATCGACAACAAGCCGGACGCGAACCTCACCGCCTACCTGGTCGACTACGGGCCGGTCGGCTCGACCGTGGCACCGACCGTGGTGACCCGGGGCTGGATGGACCCACAGAACCGCCGCGGCGCGTCGCGCACCGACCCACTGCGCCAGGGCAGGCTGTACGACCTGCGGTGGACCCTGGAACCCAAGGACCACGTCTTCCCGGCCGGCCACCGGATCGGCCTGGTGATCTTCTCCAGCGACCAGGAGTACACCCTGCTGCCGCCGGGCGGCACCCGGCTGCGGGTCGCACCGCACCACAGCGAGTTGCGCCTGCCGGTGGTCGGCGGGACGGCCGCCCTCGGCTTCTGACCTCTCGGGCGGCAGGCGCGTCGACCGGCTGACCCGCGCGGTCGGGACCAGCCGGGTCGACGCGCCCCGCAGCCCGGCTCGGCGGACGGATCCACGAGCCCCCAGCCGGGTGCCTCAGCGCGGCATGGTGCCGTGCCCTGAGGTGGCCGCGGGAGGGCGGGAGGCCCGGCCGGCACCGAAGGCGCGTTCGTAGCCGACGAGTATGACGAGCAGGGCGGCGAGCAGGCCGAGGGCGGCGAGGCCGGGCAGGTACCGGCCGGCCGGCAGCAGCGCCAGGGCCACCGCGGGCGCGAGCAGTTGCGCCGGGGTCACCGATCGGACGCTGAGTCCACGGAACAGCACCTCGCCCGCGAGATACAGCGCGACCCCGCCGAACAGCGCGACGGCCGAGGTCCAGGGCAGGCGTGACCCGGCCACGGCCCAGGGCTCGTGATGCGCCAGCGGGGCGATCACCTCGTGCACCCCGAGGGCCAGGTAGATCGTCCCGGCGACCAACGCGAAGTGGCCGCCGCTGTAGGCGTTGGCCGCGAGCCGGTCGCGTCGCGGCCCGCGCTCGGTCATCAACACCGCACCCGCCGCCTCCGAGTTCAGCATGTAGAGCCGAAACAGGCAGACCGTGACGACGAGGGTGAACAGCGTGGCCAGCACGGTCGGCCCGTTGATCATTTCGGATCCGATGCCGGCGCCGACCGAGATCAACGTCTCGCCGAGCGCGATGATCACCACGAGGGCGTGCCGTTCGACGAAGTGCTCCGAACTACGCAACGGCCACCCGCTCAGCGTGGAGGCGATCAGTCCGCCGGCGAAGTCGACCGCGACCGCCGCTGTCCAGAGCGGCAACTGGGCGCGACCGCCGAGCACGGCACCGAGGACGAGCGGGATCCAGGACAGCGCGGTGGTCGCGGTGTAGATGCGCAACGTGCGGTGCAGCCGCCGGTCGCTCCCGGCCGCCCGGCGATAGAGCGCCAGGTGGACCGCCCGCACCACGAGGTACGACAGCACCAGGACCAGGCGCGAGCGCAGGCCCGGTTCCCAGACGTTCGGGATGATCACGGCGATGAGGAAGATCGGCCCCATGACGGCGGTGGTGCCGGCCCGGATCAGCCCGATGTCGGCACGGGCCTGGTTGCCCAGCCAGGCGTAGATCAGCCAGGAGATCCACAGCAGCAGCAGGACGACCAGGCCCTTGAGCAGGGTCAGTGGCGAGGCGTCACCAGCCATGTAGGCGGTGATCCGGGTCAGGGCGAAGACGAACACCAGATCGAAGAAGATCTCGTACCGCGTCGTCCGATGCGTCTCCGTGGTCGTCTCGACGCGTCCTCGGAGGAACAACCCCATGGGTCCATCTTCATGGTCGCGGCAGTCGCGCTCACGACGATTGGTCAAGCTCGACCCAGCTCGGCACCGACCGCAGGTAACGCTCGAGGGTGACCCGCCCGTCGGGGACGAACGGCCAGGCCGGGTCGGCGAGCCGGGCGACCAGCTCGGCCAGGTCGAGCCACCACCCGTCGGCGACCTCGCTGGGCTGATGCACCACCGGGCCGCAGCGGCGCCGGTCGTAGCGGGCCTCGAAGACGTACGCGAGGTAGTTGGTGCGCGCGTCGGCGTACCAGTAACGCAGGCAGGGCCGGATCTCGCAGTTCGTGACGCCCAGTTCCTCGGTGAGTTCCCGGGCCGCCGCCTCGGACGGATCCTCGCCGGCCAGCACGACACCGCCGGCGAAGGCGTCGTGCATGCCGGGGTAGACGTCCTTCGAGTCGGTGCGACGATGGACGTAGACGCGGTCACGCTCGTCCCGCAGCAGCACCGCCGTCGCGGCGTGCGGCAGGTTGCCGGCCCGTACGGCGCTGCGTGGCGCGGTGCCGGTGACGGTTCCCGAGGTGTCACCTTCGAGATAGAGCGCCACGAGTTCGTCCATCCGCCCACCGTAGCGTCGACCTGCTCCGCCATCCGACCCCTCACCGTGGTGGTAGGCCGGCCAGCCATTGTTCGAGCGCCTCCGGAGAGTCGAGCAGCAGCACCGGCGGCCCGCTCGGGTCGCCGTGCCAGGCTCGCAGCCGACGCCGTTCCCGACCGAACTCGGTGAGATGCCACATCAGGACCGAGTCGGTGGACAGCACGCTGCCCAGCGACTCGCGGTTGCCGTTGCAGATCTCCTCCCCCGTCGACAGCCGGCGCAGCGTGCGCCGCAGCAACCAGCGGAAGGACAGCCCGCGCGGGTAGTCCAGGCCGACGACCAGGTCCGCTCGGGCCAACGGCACGTCCCGCCAACCGTGGTACGCCCCGTCGAGGATCCAGCGGTCCCGTCGGCAGATCGTCTCGATCCGGCTGCGTTGCCGCGCCACCGGCACCTCGACCCAGTTGGGTTCCCAGAGCAGGTCGTCGACCGGGTACCAGGGCAGCCCGAGCCGCTCGGACAGGCGCTGCGCGAGGGTGGACTTGCCGGAGCCGTGAACCCCGTAGACCAGGACGCGGGACAGCCTCTTGCTCATCGCGCGGCAGCCTAACCGGCCGGTGCCAGCGACCCACCGGAGGCGGCCGGTGCCGGCGACCAGCCAGCGGCGGCCGGGCGGCCGGTGACCGACCGCCCGGACCAGGATCAGCGGTTGCTGGTCAGGTCGCCGCAGTCGGTCTCGTCGGGCAGCAGCGGTCGCAGGGCCACCGTCCACCGCTTGCCGTCCGACACCCACGGGGTGGCCGCGTTCGCCGCCGCCGCGGCGGTGAGCACCTGCTGCGCCTCGTCACCGGTCGCCGTGACACAACCCAGCCCGAGGCCCGGTCCGAGCTCGGTGCCGGGCAGCGCCGGCCCGGGCCAGGCCACCTCGGGCTGCTCGCCGGCCTCGGCGTTGGCGACCCACGGCTCGGCCACGGCGGCGACGGCGGTCGGCGCGTACGGCCGCGTGTCCGTCTGCGCGTCGCCGAGCGGACCGGACTCGACGCTCAGCGAGTCGGCGAACTCCCGCAGCGTGTCCCGCTTCGCCCGCTGCTCGGCGGTGAGCCCGGTCGACGCCCCGCCGGACTCGGCCAGGGCGTACACCTCCAGCTCCTCGATCCCGTTGTCACCGAGCACGGTGAACCGGGTCGTGGGGGCGTCGGCAACCGGCGGGGTGCCGAGGTCCGCCGGGCCGCCCACCCCGGCGGCGCGGGCCGCCTTGAGCAGTTCCTCCACCTCGCTGGCGCTGATCGTGCCCACCTGAAGGTTGGGCAGCGCCGGGCCGGGATAGATCAACGGCACCGGCCCCTGGGTGATCACGCGGCCGTCACCGTAGACGCTCACCGTGGGCAGGCGGGTGGCCAGCATGGCCGGCGTGACGAACCCCCCGGTGTGCTCCATCCGGAACACCACCGTGTCGGCGGAGTAGGACCGCTCGGGTGAGTCCGCCTCTCCCGACCCGGCGCCACCGGCCTGCTGGCCGCAGGCCGCGGAGGTCAGCAACAGCAGGGGGACGACCGCCAGTCGCCCGCTTCGACGAATGCTCATGCCGATCGGACGTCCGCGGGCACCGGCCGGTTCCGTGCGACCGGCACCGGCGCGGTCCGCCGCAGCCCCCGGTGTGCCGCCCTGGCGGCCGCTGATCCGGCGCCCGCGGAGGTCCGGGTGGACGAGGACGTCAGGCCAGATTGATCGTGAACGCCGCGGTGTGCACCTTCCCGTCCACCTGGAAGTCGAAGAACGCCCGGTAACGGCCGGTGCTCGGCGCGGTCAGCCAGAACTTCGCCGCACCGTCGACCAGCTCCGGCTCCGGGTGGACGTGCAGGAAACCCAGGTCCCCCTCGCGGACGACGACCAGATGCCCGTACGCGCCGAGGTAACGCTCCAGTTGCACCGGCCCGGTCGCCCCGTCACGGTCGACGCGGAGGGTCAGCGGGACGGTCATCCCGATGGTGGGCGTGCCGGCCATGGACACCACGTACGGCCCGGTGGTCGTCCGTGGCTGCGGCGGAGGCAGCCCGGCGGGGTCATAACTGCCCGGCACCTCGTGGTCGACGCCGAGCACCAGCGGCAGCCCCTTGCCGTCAGCGGTGGTGACGGTGAAGTCCGCGTAGATGCGGTAACCGCCGGGGCGGGTGAGTTCCAGTGGCACGCTCCAGGTGCCGTCCGCCGCCATCGTCGGGTGCAGATGCTGATATCCACCGAGGTCACGGCCGACCACGATCATGTGCAGCGGCTTGTCGTGCACCACCGCGAAGCGGGTCACCGGCTGCCCGTCGACCCCCACCACCCGGAACCGGTAGTCGGCCGTCGCGCCGGCCGGTTGCGAGCGCAGCACCGGCTTGAGGGTGTACCCGGCCGCGCTCACGGTCGTACCGGTGGCCTGGTCCTGGCCGTCACCCGGGTGCGAGTGCGGGCCGGTTCCCGGCCCGTGCTGGTGCCCGTCGCCGGCCGACACCGCCTGCGCCGCGTCTTGGCCGCCGCCGCCCGGTGCGGTGCCCGGCGGCTGCGCGGTGTAGGTGGGGTCCTCGGCGGTGCCGATCCGGCCGAGGGCGAAGCCAGCCAGCAGCGTCAGGACGAGTCCACCGACCAGCAACGCGAGCCGGGTGTCGCCGACGCGCCGCCACCAGCCGGTCGACGCGGATCCGTCCGCGGTCGCCTCGGGGGCGGTCGCCGCGATCTTCGTCGGTTCGCCGGTCGCCACTCGGGCGGTGGTCACCGCCCGACCGGCCGGGACCGTCGCCGTGGCAGGCTTCGCGCCTCGCCGGGCGGCCGGGACCGCCACCGTGCGTCCGTCACCCGTGGCACGGCGTCCCTTGGTGGAGGTGGTCGGCTTGGCGCGGGTTCGGGAGGATCCGGGCCGGCGGGCCGCCTTGCGGCTCCGCCCGACGCGGGCCGGACGGCGCTGCCAGGCGAAGAAGCCGGCGACGGCGACCACGGCCACCACCAGGGCGACCCAGCCCAGCGGGCCGACGCCGCCCGAGTCGTCGGAGGTGGGTGGCGCGGCGGCGACCGACGGGACCGGGCTCGCCGGGGAGCCGGACGAGGTGTCGCCGGCCGTGGCAGCGGGCTCCGGCTGCGATCCGGAGTTGCCGTGCTGCTCGGCGGCGGCGAGCAGGGACGGATCCGGCTGGCCGGTGGGCGGTTGCCAGTTCGGCGGCGCGGCCGTCGGCTTTCCGGTGTACCGGAAGGTGACCGTGCCCCGTACCGGGTCACCGTCCGAGGCCACCGACAGGTAGCTCACCGAGTACTGGCCGGCGGCGGGCAGGTGTGCGAGGGTCACCACCGCGGGAAAACCGGTGGTGTACTCGCGTGGCTCGAACACGCCGTCGACCAGGAAGTACTCCCGCACCGGGCGGTCGAGTTCGCGGGGTTCGCCATGCGTCCAGCCGTTGTCCACCCGGCCACCGCCCGGCGCGGTGACGGTGAAGTACGCGTCCTCGCGGACCCGCTCGGTGAAGTAGAGCTGCACGGCCGTCAGGGCCTCGTCGACGGCGGCGCCCTCGGCCGGTGTGGACGTCGCCAGGGTGCCGTGGGCCGAGGCTGGCGTTGCCGGCCCGAGGAGGACGACGCCGGCGGCGAGGACCAGTGCGAGCAGACCGGCGGCGACGCGGCCCCGAGCCCGAGGGAGATGACGCATCGAAACATCCTCGCAATGACGCCGCTTTCCGCAATAGGTCGTCATCTTTTTGTTCATATTGGAAAAGTTCTGGATGTGCTGACCGATTGCCGGGTCACCGTCCACGTGTCGTTCCCGGCTCAGTCGCCGGCGAGCACGGACTCGCGGCCCTCGGCGCGGGCCTGGTCCAGCATCCGGGTGAGCTGCCGGCGACGCCGTCGGGCGACGATCCGCCAGCCCAGCAGCAGGATGCCGACAAGTACCCCGAGGACCAGTTGTGGCCACGGCACCGTCCATCCGGTGACCGTGACGGTGGTCGGCCGGACCAGGGCGCCGGTCGGGTCACCGGAGACGACCGCCGGGGTCACCTCGACGGTGGTGGAGTAACGACCCAGCCCCCAGACCCCGCCGACGTGCGCCTCGATGCGTCTGCTGTCGCCCGGCAGCAGTTCCGGCACCTCGGTGGATCCGTTCCGGCCGGTCAGGCCGAACAGCTCACCCACCCGCACGGTGCCGGCACCGGTCACCGCGACGTTGCCGCTGTTGCGCGCGGTGAACGTCAGGTGGACACCGCCGGAGGCGAACGGATTCCACGACCGCTCGTGCCGGACGGCCAGGTCCTCGATGGTGACCGCGGCGGTGACCGTGCCGCTGGCCCGCAGCATCACCCGGAACCCGACCCGGCTCTGCACCGCCACCGTGCCCCCGGCGCTGGTCACCGTGGCCGCGACGCCGGCCGGATGATCTCCCGGCGTCGCGTCCGGCGGCACGGTGATGGTGAACGGCACCACGGTCGTCTGTTTCGCCTCGACGGTCACCGTCTCGGGCAGCGTGATCCAGGTGCCACCGTCCACCGACTCCTGGCCGGCGGTCAGCATGTTGAACCGCCCCTTGTCGGTCAGGTAACCGTCGGCGGCCTGCAACGCGAACACCACCGGCGCGTCGCCGAAGTTCCGCACCGCCAGGTGCTCGGTCAGCACCGTACCCGGATCCAGCGTGTGCTCGATCCACCGACGGCCGTCCGGGCCCCGCGCGTCCGCCGGCTGCACCGCCCAGGTCACCGTCGCACCGGTCGGCTCCGCCGACGCGGCGACCGGTGCGGGCAGCACGACGGCCGACATCGCGACCAGCACCGCTCCCCACCGCGGCAGGAATCGGATCATCACAGTCCTTCGTGGTCGGGAAGGGAACGACCCGGGGGCCGCCGCGCGACGACCCCCGGGAGGTGCGGTGGCCCCGGCCACCGCGACGGCTCTCACTCGAACAGCGACAACGTCACCGTCGAGGTGTAGGAACCGGCCGCCACGTCGGCCGGGGCGCGCAGGAAGAGCTCGGCGTCGACCGAGTACGCGTCCCCGGCCACCGCGCCCGAGTCGAACGTCGAGACCAGCAGTTCCTGGTCGACCAGACCCACGTTGTTGCCCGGCTGCGTCGGCTCGTCCAGCACGGTGACGACCTCCTCGCCGGCGCTGACCAGGCCGGTGTCACCACCGTCGAGCAACCGTGGCCGCCAGCCCAGATGCTCGGCGCCGATCGGCGCCTGGCCGGCGCTGCCGACGAAGTCGGTCGCGTTGCCCAGCACCGCCCACGCCGCGCCCTCGGGCAGTTCGCCGGCCGTACGCGTGTCGGTGACGGTGACCGTCGGCAGCCCGCCCACGAACTGGCGTACCAGCAGCGTCGACCCGTTCTCGGTCAACGCCACCGAGTCACCGGCGATCGACATCGCCAGCACACCCGGCTCCTGGATCTCCTCGATGTCGACGGTGACCTCCACCTCGCCGCTGTCCCCCGGCTCGGCCTGCGCCGGCGACGGCAGCGCCGCCGACCCGGCCAGGAGGACGCCCGCAGCCCCCGCCGCGACCAACCGCTTGCGATTCCGTGTGCTCATCCGGTGCTCCGTTGTCGTTGGTGAATGGACGGCAGGTCAGTCGCCGCAGTCCGCGGCGGGGTATTCGGCGGTGCGTACGGTCGTGCCCTCGACACCCTCGGCGGTGACCCGAACGGTGGCCACTCCGGCGGAGACGGCCGGGGTGCGCGTCTTGAACTGCTGGTACGCGTTGGCGCCGGGGGCCACGCCGGTCACCGTCCGCTGCCCGTACGCCGTCTCCAGCACCACGTCCACCGGCGCCTCGTGGTCGTTGCGCGCCCGCACCGCCACGTACGCCTCACCACCCAGGCACCGTGCCTGTGCGCTGACCGTCACCGGCACCTCCGGTCCGGCTCCGGTCTCGAAGTCCCAGGTGTCCAGTTCGAAGAGGTCGGCGCCCTGCGGCCCGGCGTAGGTGAAGTACACGTCGTGCACCCCCGCGACGCCGTCGAGTTCGGCGGTCAGCTCGGTCCACTCGCCGAGGGGCGCGTCGACCGGGATGGTCGCGACCACCGGCGCGGTCACCCCGCCCAGACGGATCTGGATCGAACCGCCGCTGGCCAGCGGCCGCACCTTCGCGGTCACACTGCGGGCGCCGCCGCCGAAGTCCACCGACGACAACGCCGTCCAGTCGCCGTTGTCGATGTCGCGTACGACCAGGTTCGGTGCCGCGTCGCCGAACTCGGCGGACCCGCCGGCGACCTTGGTGGTCGCGATGCCCTTGCTCCAGCCGAAGGTCTCCGCCTCGAGCACCCGGTACGGGTCGAGATCGCGGACCTGGTCGACCCCGGCGTAGGTTCCGACCACCTGCTGGATGGTGCCGTCCGGGTTGAAGGTCAGTTCCTGGATGTGTGGGCTGCGGTACCCCTGGGTGGTGTTGCCGTTGATCCGCTTGTTCAACGTCGGGGCGTGGTACGTGAAGTAGTACCTGCCCTCGAACTCGAAGACCGACTGGTGGTTGTTGCCGCCGGTGCCGGCACCGAAGAACTGCGACTGGTTCGGGAAGAGCACGCCCGCGTAGGTCTCCTTCGGCCAGTCCATCGGGTCGTCGGAGATCAGGTAGCCGATCTGACCGCCGCCGGGGTAGCCGGGCAGCGGGGTCTGGTTGCCGCCGAAGTCGTTGCCGCCGAAGTGCGACGAGTACGACAGGTAGTACCTGCCGTCGCGCTCGAACACCTGGGCCGCCTCGAAGGCCACCGGGGCGTCCACCACCGCCGCCGTACCCTCGGTCGACACCATGTCGTCACCGAGCCTGATCACCCGCAGGTTCTTCGGATTGTTGAAGCGTTCGGCCGGCGGCATGCTGGTCGACGCGGGACCACCACCGAAGTACAGGTACGGCTCCCCGTCGATGTCCACGAACGGCGCCGGATCGAACTTCCAGGCCACGTCCTCGGCGCCGGGGGTACGGCCGTCGATCAGCGTGCTGGTGCGCTCGCTGCACCACGGGCCGAGCGGCGAGTCACCGGTGATCACGTTGCTCGAACTGCCGTTGTTGGCGTAGTAGAGGAAGAACTTCTCCTCGCCGTCGACCACCTTCCGGGCCATGCCGGGGGCCCAGGAGTTGGCGGTGAACGGCGCCACGCCGTTCGGGCCCGCGACCTGGATCTCGCCGTGGTCGGTCCAGTTCACCAGGTCCGCCGAGGAGATCACCGTGATCTGGTTGATGTCGCCGTAGTTGATGCCCGGCGAGACACCGGTGACCGGGTCGGGCGCGTAGCCCTGGGTGTCGTTGGTCAGGTACAGGTACACCCGGCCGTCGTGCACGAAGCCGAAGCCGTCGGCGCCGAACTTGTGCCCGATCAACGGGTTGTGCTCGCCCGGCAGCTTGCCGACGACCTCGATCGTCTTCGACGGCGCGGGCGGCGGCGCGGCGCCGACCACCGACACGCCGTCCAGCTTGAAGTCCATCAGGTGCACCTCGGGGTCCGCGGACGGGGTGCTCGTCCACGGCGTCTCGAAGAACAGCCGCGCCGTCGACACGTTCTGCCCGGCCGGGATGGTGAAGGTGCCGTTGAACTGCGCCCACTGCCCCTTCGTGGCGACGACGCTGACCAGGTTGGTGTAGGTCGCCGCGCCGTAGTGCATCGTGGCGAAGAACTGCTTCGTCGCCGGTCCGTTCGGGTTCTCGTACTTGATCCGGGCCGTCAGGGCGTAGGTCTGCCCGGCCTGCACCCGGCCGCTGAGGTCCTGCATCGGGCCGGACCCGGTGGTCGCCCGGTTGGTGACGAGCACGGCGCTCGACCCGGTGTGCGCGTCCGCCGTCAGCGACAGCGTGGCGCTGTCGGTCGCGTTGCCGTTGTTGACGAACCAGCCGGTGAGACCGTCCTCGAAACCGCCGTTGACCACGAGGTCGGTGTCCTCCGCCTGGGCCGGCGACGCGGCGACGAGCCCGGTGGCCAGCATGAGCCCGACCGTGACGACAGCGGCGGCCCTGCGCAGGGCGGCCCTTCGCACGCGATGTGTCACTGACATCCTCCTTGGTCACTGCGGTGGATCCGGGGTTCGGCGCGGCCGGCCCGTGCGGTCCAGCCGTAACGGGTCAGCAGTCGGCGGCCGGGTGGTCGGTGGTACGCACGGTGGTCACCGTCCGGCCGTCGACCGTGCCGGTGACCCGGACCGTCACGGTGCCGGCGGGCACCGCCGAGTCGCGGGCGTTGAACTGCTGGTACGCGTGGGCACCGGGGGCGACATCCGGCACCGACCGGGTGCCGTACGCGGTCTCCAGCACGATGTCGACCGGCGCGTCGTGGTCGTTGCGGGCCTGCACGGCCAGGTGCGCGCGGCCCCCGACGCAGCGCGCCCGCGCGTCGACGGTCACCGGCAGTTGGACCCGGAGCACGCCGAGCCGGGCGAGTTGGTAGCTCAGCGCCCGCTCCGGTGCGTCGATCTGGTTCTGGGTGCCGAACCCGCCGTCCCGCGCCGCCCGCGCCTCGGCCAGCCGGGCGAGCATCGTCGCCCAGGCGTCGGCCGGATAGTCGGCCTCGGTGAGCGCGGCGGCGTACGCCATGGCGGTGTCCAGCCGGCTGGTGTCCAGCGACCGTCCCTGGGCCGTCAGGGTGTCGCTGAGCAGGAAGTGGTCGAAGTCGACGTGCCCGCCGGCCTGCTGGGTCGCGTAGTTGAACAGGCCGACCCGGTGCCCCATGAAGTGGGCGAGACTGCCGTCCAGCGTCTGCGGGCCGACCCGGCTGCCCAACTGGGACCACTGACGCCCGTCGAGGCTGTAGTGGAAGGTGGTCCAGAGTTGACCTATGGGCGAGGCGAAGTCGAGGTCCGCCTTCAGGTGCACCTCGGTGGCGTCGCCCAGCGGCACGGTGCTGCCCGGCAGGAAGTTCTCCAGCGTCGCCTGGTCCAGGTCGACCGCGAACGGTTGGCCCCGGTTCACCACCCCGATGGTGTTGACGCCACCGGTCCGCCTGACCGCGACGTACGAGAATCCGCGGTTGTAGGCGGCCAGACCGGCGACGTCGCCGTCTGCCATCCCGGAGATGTCCATCTTGGTCTCCACCGACTGCCGTGGCCCGAACGTGCGCTGCGACAGGGTGTTGCGGGCCTCCTCGAACCAGGCGAGTTCGGCGCGGTTGGCGAGCTTGGTGTAGACGTAGTCGCCGGTGACCACCTTGCCGGCGGTCAGGCGCAGCCAGCCGGCGCGGTCGGTAAGCGACCAGTACCGGTTGTCCGGGGCGTGATTCCACTGCCACGCCAGGTCCAGTCGCGACCCGTTCGGCGCGATCTCCGCCGCGCCGCCCGGCGGTGCGGTCCACTGTTCGTCGAGGTAGGGCCGGTGTGGCGCGTCGTTGGCGAAGTCGTCGGAGACCACGATGCGCTGCTGCCGGGCGAACAACTCCTCGGCCGGGCTGAGCCGGATCGGTTTGGCGAAGGTGCCGTCGACCGGCACGACCCCGTTGTCGCCGAAGGTCGGCCAGCCGTCGGACCAGGTCGCCGGGATGAGCGCCGGGATGCGGCCGATCGGGAACGTGTCCCGGAAGAACATGCCGTACCAGTCCGTCGTCCCGCCGTCACGGGCGATGGGAACCAGGCTGCCCTGCGCGAATCCGTTGGAGTTGAGCACGCCGCGCGCCTCGTAGCTGTTCACCCCGCCGGCCGCGGTGTAGCGGCCGAGCAGTTCCCGGGAACGGAACATGACCACCTGCCGCCCCTGACCGGACGGCCAGGTGATGATGACCGCGTAGTACCAGCCGTCGATGTGGTAGAGCTGAGCCCCCTCGAACAATCCGCCGACGAACGGCTGACCGGCGTAGTCGGCCGCGGTGAAGATGTTGGGATAGTCCGCGGTGATCGCGGTCAGGTCGGCGTTGAGCCGTACCGCGCTGGTGCCGCCGGAGCCGTGGAAGATGTACGGCGTGCCGTCGACGTCGAAGAAGAGCGAGGGGTCGTGCAGGCCCCGACCCAACGCCGTGCGCTGCCACGCGCCGTTGTCGATGTCGTCGGTGCGGTAGAGGTACGCGCCGCCGAGGTTGTTCGTGTTGAACACCACGTAGAAGACGCCGTCGTGGTAGCGCAGCGACGAGGCCCACTGGCCCTGCCCGTACGAGTTCTGCCCGTTGCGCAACGAGAACGCGTCGCCGACGCTCGCCCGGTTGAACACGTAGTTGACGATCTCCCAGTTCACGAGGTCGTACGACTTCATGATCGGCGCGCCCGGGCTGAGGTGCATCGTCGTGCTGATCATGTAGTAGACGTCGCGGCCCTCGTCGCTCTCCGCGGCCGGCACCCGGGCCACGCTGATGTCCGGCACGTCGGCGCGCAGCAACGGCACCCGGTACGTGCCGTCCCCCCGGTCGGTCGAGGTGTAGGACGACGGCGGCGACCACTCGTCGGCGGCCTGGGCCGCGCCGCCCGGGGAAACGGCGGCGGCGCAGAGGAGCACGCCGGCCGTCACGAGGGGGATCCGTCGTGGTGGGCGTGAGGCCGGAGGGCCGGCAGACACCTGCATGGCGGGGCTCCAGACGCGAGCGTTACGGAGCCTCCATGCTGTTAGCGTTAACATAGATCGTCAATACCCTGACCGAGATCGATCCGAAATATTCGTGAAACGGCCCGGCTGCCGGCGACCCGACGCGGCGATGGGGCGTCCGTACCGGACAGTCCCACCTCCTCGCGACGCACGAGATGGCGAGCCGACCGAGTGGGCAACCCCGGGTCCGGCGCAGCAGCTACGGCAGCATCAACCGCTCACCGGCCGCAGATTCGAGACCATCTCCGCTGTTGACCTCGCAACTGCATGCCGTAAGGTGCCTCGCGTGACGATGTTCCGCATGGGCGAGGCGGCCGAGTTGCTGGGGGTCAGCGTGGACACCGTGCGGCGCTGGGTGGACGCCGGCCGCCTTGCCGCCGGGCGCGACGAGCAGGGACATCGGGTGATCGACGGCGTCGATCTGGCCGCCTTCGTCCGGACGCAGGCCGGCGACCCGGACGGGCGCGCCGACGCGTCCTCGGCCCGCAACCGGCTCCGGGGCATCGTCACCGCCGTGGTCAAGGACGCCGTGATGGCCCAGGTGGACATCCAGGCCGGTCCGTTCCGGGTGGTGTCGCTGATGAGCCGCGAGGCCGTCGACGACCTGGGACTGGCGGTCGGGTCGGTGGCCATCGCGGTGATCAAGTCGACCACTGTCGTCGTGGAGCGACCCCCCGCCAACGCGGACAACAGGAGAAACGGCTCATGACGACCCGGCGCCTGGCCCTGTTCGCCGTCATGACGACGCTCGCGCTGGCCGCCTGCGGCGGCGAGAGCGACCCACCACCGCAGGGTGGTGCCGTGACCGGCGACGTCACGGTGCTGGCCGCCGCCTCGCTCACCGAGTCGTTCACCCGGATCGGCGAGGACTTCGAGGCGGCGAATCCCGGTGTCCGGGTCGTCTTCAGCTTCGCCGGCAGTTCCGCCCTCGCGAACCAGATCGACCAGGGTGCGCCGGCGGACGTGTTCGCCTCCGCCTCGCCCGCGAACATGACGACCGTCGTCGACGCCGGCAACGGCGACGGCGACCCGCGCGTCTTCGTCCGCAACCAGCTCGTGATCGCGGTGCCCGACGGCAACCCGGACGGGGTGAGCGGCCTGACCGACCTGACCCGACCGGACGTCAAGGTCGCGCTCTGCGCCGAACAGGTCCCCTGTGGCGCGGCGGCACGCAGGGTGCTCGACGCCGCCGGGGTGCGACTCACCCCGGTCACGCTGGAACAGGACGTCAAGGCGGCCCTGTCCAAGGTGCGGCTGGGCGAGGTCGACGCGGCGCTGGTCTATCGCACCGACGCGCGGGCCGCCGACGACGACGTGGAGGGCGTCGAGTTCCCCGAATCGGCCGGGGCGATCAACGACTACCCGATCGTCGTGCTGAGGAACGCCCCGAACAAGCCGGCCGCCCGGGCGTTCGTCGACCATGTGCTCTCCGGCCCGGGCCAGGCCGTGCTCACCGCGGCCGGATTCCAGGCCCCGTAGTCGATGTCCCGGCACGACGACATCACGACGGTGCCCACCCGGTCCGGGCCGCCCCCACGGTCCCGGCGCACCGGTCGGCTGCCCCTCGCGCTGCTGCTGCCCGCCGGGCTGGGCCTGCTCTTCCTGGTCATGCCCCTGGCCGGCCTGCTGATCCGGACGCCGTGGAGCACCCTCCCGCAGCGGCTCACCGAGCCCGGGGTGTTCGGCGCGCTGCGGTTGTCGGTCCAGGCCGCCACCCTCGCCACGCTGCTCTGCCTCGTGCTCGGGGTGCCCCTGGCCTGGCTGCTCGCCCGCGTCGACTTCCCGGGCCGCCGCCTCGTGCGGGCCCTGGTCACGGTGCCGCTGGTGCTGCCGCCGGTGGTCGGCGGGGTGGCGCTGCTGCTCGTCTTCGGCCGACGCGGCATCGTCGGCGGCTGGCTCGACAGCACCTTCGGGGTGACCCTGCCGTTCACCACCGCCGGTGTGGTGCTCGCCGAGGCTTTCGTCGCGATGCCGTTCCTGGTGATCGCCGTCGAGGGCGCGCTGCGCGGCGCGGACGTGCGGTACGAGGAGGCGGCGGCGACCCTCGGTGCCGGCCGGTGGACCACCTTCACGCACGTGACGCTCCCGCTGGTCGCGCCGGGCGTCGCCGCCGGAACGGTACTGTGCTGGGCCCGGGCGCTCGGCGAGTTCGGCGCCACCATCACCTTCGCCGGCAACTTCCCCGGCCGGACCCAGACCATGCCGCTGGCGGTGTACCTCGCCCTCGAGACCGACCTGGAGGCGGCGATGCTGCTCAGTCTCGTCCTGCTCACCGTGTCGGTGGTGATCCTGGCCAGCCTCCGCGACCGCTGGCTCGGCAGCTCGTGACCGCCGATCCGAACTCCCCCGATGTCGATCCGATCCCGCCGGGCGATCCACCACCCGGCCGTGCGGTGCTCGACGCCCACCTCGTCGTGGACCGTGGCACCTTCCGACTCGACCTGCCGTTGACCATCCGCCCCGGCGAGGTCGTCGCGCTGCTCGGGCCGAACGGCGCCGGCAAGACGACCGCGCTGCGGGCCCTCGCCGGTCTGCTTCCGCTCACCGACGGGCACCTCAACCTCACCGGTCGCCACCTCGATCATCCCGGCCGGCGGATCTGGATCCCGACCGAGCGGCGCCCGATCGGCGTCGTCTTCCAGGACTACCTGCTCTTTCCGCACCTGACCGCACTGGACAACGTGGCGTTCGGGCCACGTCGACAGGGCCTCGACCGGCAGCGGGCCCGACAGCGGGCAGCGGACTGGCTGGCCCGGGTCGGGCTCGCCGAACACGCCCGGCGCAAGCCCCGGCAGCTCTCCGGCGGGCAGGCCCAACGGGTGGCCCTGGCTCGCGCCCTCGCCGTGGAACCGGCGCTGCTCCTGCTCGACGAGCCACTCGCCGCCCTCGACGCTCGCACCCGGCTCGACACCCGCGCCCAGCTGCAACACCACCTCGCCGGCCACCCCGGTGCCACGCTGCTGGTCACGCACGACCCCGTCGACGCCGTCGTCCTCGCCGACCGGCTGGTCATCATCGAAGGCGGGCAGGTGGTGCAGGAGGGCGACGTCACCACCGTCACCGCCCAGCCGCGCACCGACTACGTCGCCCGTCTGGTCGGTCTCAACCTCTACCGAGGGCACGCGGACGGGCACCTCGTCCTGATCACCGACGGGTTCCCGCTCGTCACCAACGACCGGCAGGACGGTGACGTCTTCGTCGCCTTCGCACCGTCGGCCGTGGCGCTGCATCCGCACCGCCCCGAGGGCAGCCCCCGCAACACCTGGCCGGCCACGGTCGTCGGCGTGCAACGCCACGGCGACAACCTGCGGGTGCAGCTCGACGGCCGGGTCACCGTGGCCGCCGACATCACTCCGGCCGCCGCCGCCCACCTTCGACTGGCGCCCGGGCAGACGCTCTGGGTAGCCGTCAAGGCGGCCGAGACCCGGGTCTATCCGGCCGCCGCGGCGGCCACCGGCGCCGGATGAGACCTACCGGCCGCACCGTCGACCACCGCCGTCGCGGCGGTGCGTCACGGGAAGTCGTCCGGGCTGGTGTTGGGTAGCGTCGCCAGCAGTTGACCGGCGAGGCCCCGTACCGTGGGGTCGGGCTGACCGGCCAGCCGGACGAGCAACGGCCGGGTGCGGGGGTCCTCGCCGTAGTGCCGGGCCAGCGCGAGCAGCGCGGTGCGGCGGATCTCCCAGTCCTCGTCGTCGACCAGCCGCATCAGCAGCTCCCGCACTCCCGTCCGGTCCGCCAGGTTGGCCGCGAGCTGCGCCGCGGCGCGGCGGCGCACCTCCAGCGCCGGATCGTCGCGCACCAGCCCCACCAGCAGCAGCCGGACCTCCGGGTCGTTGCCGAAGTGCTCGCCGAGCGCGGCCGCGATCCGGGCCCGGCTCGCCGGTTCCCCGTCGGCCAGCCGGCGCATCAGCCGCCACGTCCCCGCCATGGCGGTCTCACCGCGCGCGCT